>JAJYJR010000079.1 GCA_021789355.1 Chloroflexota bacterium
CAGGCGCCGGCGACCGCGGAAGCGTGGTGACTCGGCGCGCTGGGCAGTATACCGGCCGCCCTCTCGGGGCCCCGACGTGGAACCGGTTGGCCGGCACGTTCGAGGCGGCGGTCAGCGCGTGCGCCGGCCTCGTCGCCGGCCGACTCGCAGCCTGGCCGGAGGCGGCTCAGTGACACGAAATAACGTGACATTTGGAGGGTTCTTCGGTATGCTCTGTGAGTGATCGACGAGGCCGCCATCGCGACGCGCTACGGGGCCCTGTCGGCGGCCCTCGACGAGCACGCGCGGCGGCTCTTGCTCGGGGCCGAGGCGCGCGCCGCGGGTCGGGGTGGTCAGGCCGCGGTGGCCCGCGCGACGGGCGCCTCGCCGGCCACGATCCGGCGCGGGCTGGCCGAGCTCGATGAGCCGGCCGGGGGTCCTGGCCGGGGCCGGATCCGCCGGCCGGGTGGCGGTCGCAAGCGGACGGTCGAGCTCGACCCGACCCTGCGCGCCGACCTCGAGGCACTCATCGAGCCCACCAGCCGGGGTGATCCCATCTCCCCCCTGCGCTGGACGACCCGGAGTGTGCGCAACCTCGCGGCGGAGCTCGGACGGGGTGGCCACCGGGTCAGCTACCGGATCGTGGGCGAGCTGCTCCATGAGCTGGGCTACAGCCTCCAGGCCAACCGCACGGTGCTCGAGGGCACCGCCCATCCCGACCGGGATGCTCAGTTCCGGCACATCAGCGAGGCCGTCCAGCTGCAGCTGTCGCTGGGCGAGCCGGTGATCAGCGTGGACACCAAGAAGAAGGAGCTGGTGGGTCCCTTCCGCAACGGTGGCAAGGAGCTGCGCCCGGCGGGCGACCCGGAGCGGGTCCTGATGCACGACTTCGTGATCCCCGAGCTCGGGAGGGCCGCTCCCTACGGCGTCTACGATCTCGCCGGCAACGCGGGCTGGGTGTCGGTCGGGGCCGACCCCGACACGGCCGCGTTCGCGGTCGAGACGATCCGCCGCTGGTGGACGACGATGGGCAGGGAGCGCTATCCCGATGCGACCCGCCTGCTCGTGACCGCCGACGCCGGGGGCAGCAACGGCTACCGGCTGCGGCTCTGGAAGTGGGAGCTCCAGAAGTTCGCCGACGAGACCGGACTCGCGGTCAGCGTCTGCCACTTCCCGCCGGGCACCAGCAAGTGGAACAAGATCGAGCACCGCCTCTTTTCCGCCATCAGCGCCAACTGGCGGGGCACGCCGCTCGTCAGCCACGAGGTGATCGTCAACCTGATCGCGGCGACCACGACCCGGACCGGGCTGCGCGTTCGGAGTGAGCTTGACACCAACGGCTACCCAGCCGGCGTCTCTGTGAGCGACGCGGACATGGCGACCCTCTACGTCGAGACCGACGCGTTCCACGGCGAGCGGAACTACACCCTCCGGCCGCGTCTCACGCTCCCTGTCGAATGAGGCTGGTTGTTCAATGACGGCTCCTAACCATCCGGCAAACCCGGGAGGGAGGAGTTCCACGTGCTAGCTGAGGGCGGCTTGGGCCTGCTCACGGTGAAGGATGCACCGCGAGCGTTTCACGTCATGGCCAAGCCAACGGGCGCCACGTGCAATCTCGACTGCGAGTACTGCTTCTTCCTCTCGAAGGAGATGCTCTACCCAGGGAGCCGATTCCGCATGGCCGAGCATCTTCAGGAGCAGTACATCGCACAGCTGCTGGAGGCGCATGCGCGAGCGCCCGAGGTGGTCGTGGCCTGGCAGGGTGGCGAGCCGACCCTGATGGGCCTCGACTTCTTCCGACGATCCATCGAGCTGGAACGTCGGTACGCGCGCCCCGGCCAGCAGGTTCTCAATACCCTGCAGACCAACGGCACGCTCCTCACCGACGAGTGGGGCGTCTTTCTCAAGGAGCATGGCTTCCTCGTTGGCATCTCGATCGACGGCCCGCGCGACATCCACGACACCTACCGGGTCGACAAAGGCCAGAAGGGGACGTTCGACCGGGTGATGCGCGGGCTGGCCGTGCTGCGGCGTCACGGCGTCGACTACAACGTGCTCACGACCATCCACGCCGCGAACGGCCATCGTGGCCGCGAGGTCTATCGGTTCCTCCGAGACGAGTGCGGGGCGACGTTCCTGCAGTTCATCCCGATCGTCGAGCGGGCGACCATGGCCACGCTGCCGATCGCGAACGCGGGCTGGCGTCCGCTCTACCTGCAGGAGGGCGATCGGCTCACGCACCGCTCGGTCGGCCCGGCCCAGTACGGGCGCTTCTTGATCGACGTCTTCGAAGAGTGGGTCCGCCGCGACATCGGGAGCGTGTACGTCCAGATGTTCGACACGACCCTTGCCAACTGGGCCGGTGAGCCCGGGGCCATCTGCGTGCACTCCGAGACCTGTGGGCTCCAGGTCGCGCTCGAGCACAACGGCGACCTGTACTCGTGCGACCATTTCGTGGAGCCCCGCTACCGACTCGGTAACATCCGGGAGTTGCCGCTGCTCGACATGGTGGCCTCACCGCAGCAGCGGAAGTTCGGACAGGACAAGCTCGACACCTTGACCGAGTACTGCCGCGACTGCGACGTGCGCTTTGCCTGCCACGGCGGCTGTCCGAAGGATCGCTTTGTCACCTCACCCTATGGCGAGCCGGGCCACAACTATCTCTGTCCGAGTTACCAGGCATTCTTCCAGCACGTCGCTCGCCCCATGCGCCTCATGACCGAGCTGCTGCGGAGCAATCAAGCGCCCCGGAAGCTCATGGATGTCTATGCTGCCGAGGACGCCAAGCGCGGTCGGAACGATCCGTGCACCTGTGGGGTGGGTCGCAAGTGGAAGCGCTGTCACGGTGGCGACGTGGGGCGCGAGGCGATCGCGTAGGACGGCATCCCGGTCGATGCTGCCTCAGGATGGACCACGCGATCCCGAAACCGGGCGAGGGCTCCCCCACCCACCATCACTCAAAGCTCGAGAGGAACCGCCGCGTGACCGCTCGTCCGTCGACTCCGAGACAAACGGCAGCATTGGGCGGGGACCCAGCTGTTCCCTGAGATCGACCACGGACTGCCCGAGGCTAGCCGAGCCGTACGTTTCGATGGTCACGTAAGCCCGTCGCACGTCGAACAGGTTTGGGCTCACCGCGTATGCAACGGCGGACACGTCATTGCAGTGAATCCACGGTCCGGCCCCGCGCTGCGTGAAACCTCTGGCTTTCTCATAACGGACTTCCTCGTTGGTGCCATGGGCCCGGGCTATCCGTCAGAAGAATCGCGCCTTCGCCCCGCCACGTTCGCTGACGTCATCCAGTTCGGCGGTGGTCAGATGGCAGTGTTCGCAGACATCGACTCCGACTTGCACCAGGGGGGAAGCCGGCACGGTAGATGATCTGCGTAGCTTCCGGGTCGTTGAAATTGTTCGCTGACGCAGCTAGGCTCGCATTGCTCATGACGAAGGCCGCACCGCCCATGTAGATCACCTCGTGAACGAGCTCAGCGATTCGAGGCTCCAGTAGGGTCGCGATCACCAGATTGGTTGGAGGGCCGAGGGCGATGATCGTTAGTTCCCTCGGCGACTCCATGATCCGTCGAACGAGTTCCGTCGGCGCGCCCTGGTGCCGCCTCGAACGCGGGTGGATCGAAGCCGACATCGCCCAAGCCATCCTCGCCGTGGATGGATTTCGCGTAGTGGGGCTCCCGCATGAGCGGCTTGGCTGACCCCTGGTAGGCAGGAACATCGGCTCGTTGAGCCACATCGATGATCTTCAGCGCGTTCCGCGTGCACTTCTCGACCTCGACGTTTCCGAACATCGTGGTCACCGCTTCGACCGTGAGTTCCGGCGAGAAAAGCGCAATGAGGAAAGCGCAATAAGGATCGCAGCGGGGTCGTCAATGCCAGGGTCCGTGTCGAGGATCACACGGCGGGCGCTTGGCATCTCATCGCTCCAGATGTGGCACACGGGCTGCTTGTTGTAGAGGGCCGGAGGCGTCGGTGTCGGGAGGACCGGTGGACGGGCGCCGACCGCACCGGCAAGGGGAGGCGCGTTATCATCCTAGAGGTCGTCCTGCCGCCAGGCCTCTCGGCCGTTGTGGTGAGGCAAGTCGCGCACGCGCAATCCTGACTTGCGTTCGTCCTCATGATCAGCAAAGAAACGTTCGAGCATCTGCGTAAGGTCAGCGATGAGAGGCTGCGTCTCGGGTCTGTCCGACAGGTTCTCACGTTCACGGGGATCAGCGACTAGGTCAAAGAGGTAGGTTGGTCCAGGGTAATGCCGGATCACTTTATGGCGTTGCGTGCGCACCATGCGGACGCTTCCGTATTCCCCAAATACAACTTGGGTCCATTCCGGGACAGCGTCCCCAATCAATAAGGGTCGGTAGCTGCGCCCGGGGTATCGTCTCGCCGTTCGTTCACTGTCGGAGATCGTCACCCCAATGTGATCGAGGATGGTCTGGAACGTATCGCAGTGGGTTACCATCTCATTGCGAACCTGACCACCAAATATCGTGTCGGGATGATTGAAGATCAATGGGATCCGGATCGACTCATCGAGCATATTCAGGGGACGGGTGCCATTGCCCTTGCCCCACACGCCATGGTGACCCATGTTGAGGCCATGATCCGAGGTGTAGACGACGAGCGTGTTGCTGCGACACCCTTGAGCGTCGAGTTCGTCGATTAAGCGGCCCACCTGCTCGTCGATGACGCTCACGGCGGCGTAGTACTGCGCAAGCGCCTCGAAGGGACGCTGCCTCGACGGGAACCGTGACTCGAGCGCGGGCCTCCCGTACGGATACATGGCGTCTGGTGGAACGTCTCGGAATGTGCACCTCCGGTACGCGCTGACGAGCCGTTCGGGGTGGCCAATCCACGGGCTGTGCGTGGCGATGTATCCCGCGATGAGGAAGAAGGGCCGCTGTCGATCTCGAGTTCTCAGGAAGTCAATCGCGTAATCGGTGATCGTGTGGACCCCGGGGTCCCGTGAGGAGTCGGGGGCACCAGGCCATGGGTGTGGCCAGGCGAGGGCACTTCGTTGGAGCGCGGTGTGGCCCCGGTCTGGGCTGTACTTCGCCTCCTGGTACCAGTAATCGAATCCCGGTTGTTTTTCGGAGCTGCCACCGAGATGCCATTTCCCACTGAGGCCGACCACATAGCCGGCATCGGAGAGGATCTGGGCCAAGGTCCGTTCGTCTTCGAGCCACGGTCGGCCGTCGCGCGTCTCGTATTCGCCTCCGAGGAAGTCGTGGATGCCGTGCTGGGACGCGATGCGACCGGTCAGCAGTGCCGCCCGACCAGGTGAACAGACCGGCGTTGGCGTGAAGGCGTTCTCCATCTTGACACCCGTATCTGCCAGGTAGTCGAGCGTCGGCGTCCTGAGTTCGCTGTTCCCGTAGCAGTGGGCTGCCCATTGGGCGTGATCATCGAGCAGGACCAGAAGCACGTTCGTCCCATTCATCGCATCTTCTCGCTCCATGCAAACCTCGTGGACCCCCAGCTCAACGCACGCTAGGCGGAAATGAACCCACGCCGTGGAGTGTGGTCGTCGCCTACCGAGCGACCGTGATGTCTGCCAGCAACCTTGGTAGCTGGCGCAAGGAGGCGATCGCCAATCGAACGCCCCCGGCCGATTGGCGATCGCGCTGGAGCCAGACCGCGACCAGGCCCGCCACCGTGGGGCCCTCGGCGTCGATGCGGAGGTTGTCCCCCACGTGGATGGTGGCGCCAGGAACAGTCCCGAGCCGATCGCACGCCTCGAGGAAGGCAGCAGCTGCGGGCTTGGCCACGCCCAACTCGGATGAGGCAACCACGACATCGAGGGCCTGTCCAAGCCCAACCTGCCGTAGCTTGGCCCGCCGCTGGGGTCCGTTGCCATTTGTCAGAACGCCGAGGCGGAGGTGCCGGCGATGGCGGCGAAGATCCCGCAGCGCTGGGCCCACATCGTCGAACAGATGCCGGGCGACTTCGGCGTGGCGATCGTGCAGCGCGAAGAGCTCGTCGAGGTCGGCTGCCTCGGAGACTGAATCCAGAGCGGCCAGCAACGAGCGGAGGCGTCGATGCCGCTGCTCAGCGAACGAGCAGGTTCCGTCGAGATACTCGCCGAAGTGTTGGCGCTCCCAGCGCCGGCCACAGAAGCCAATGCTCCTCGTTCTCCTTGACCCCAAGGGCTGCAAGCAGCGACCGTAGTCCGGCCCGGGCCGCACTCGAGTAATCGATGAGGGTGTCGTCCAAATCGAAAAGCACGCCCTCGATCACCGCTGGAATATGCCTGCTGAGGGCGACTGGCGTCGTCGCCTGGACGGTGAACCTCCGACAACCCGGACGCGGTGGAGAGAGGCCATCGTCGGCGTCGACGGTTGTCACCTCGGTGGCCCCATCCGGGCGACACGGCCGCAGAAAGCTCCTCCTCCTTGTCTGGTTCGAGATGGTGACATTGCGGGACGCGGACCTGTCAGTCGCAGCGGAGGGGGCGGACGCTTGTTCTCGGCCGGCCCGGCGGCGTCCGACTACCGCTGCCGGGGGCGCGCCCCGACGCGCCAGCCGTCGAGAAGTACGAATCCTTCGCCCGCCGGGTCCAGCGGCGCGAAGGGGGCCTCACCGTCGGCCATGATGATGGCTCGCATGCGACCGCTGGCAGTACCGGCGGCAGGACCACTGACCATTCAGGGTGAAGCTTTGCCCGATGCTGGTGCTGGCACCTGCGGCTCAGCGGACGGTATCATGTGGGTTTACCTCATCTCGGCGGAGTCTGACCCACGAGCTCGCAGCAACAATCCGGTGCGCCCGAGGCTCCCGCGTCCGACTGGAACACGGGCTCGCAACACCACAGAGGGACGACGGCGCCGGGCGACACCCGCAGTTTTCATCCTCCGGGGTGGCCCGCCAAGGGCCACGCGATGACTGAAAGGATACCGGTCACTGCACCCGGGCCCTCGCAGCGCGCCGGCTTGCTCTACTCGGCGGGAGGCCCCGCGAACTTCCAATCTCGCGAAGATCAGCGCCTTGGACTTGCTCGGCTCTATCGGCTTGCAGGACAAGCCGCATCCCGGCGATTGCCAAGTCCGCGAGATCGTCCAGTGAGCTCGGTCGCGGGCCCGGGCGGGCACGGTTCGACATGATCTTCAGAACCGCTCCGGCACGCCTGCCCCGGATGCCGGCTACCACGAACAACGCGGCCGCCTCCATCTCGGAGGCAAGGACACCAGCCTGCCGCCAGGTTTCCCATCGTTGAACGAGGTAGGCGGATATCGGCATTGTTTCGGGACGCTTCTGCCCGTAGAACGAGTCCTTGGAATGGACGATACCAACGTGGTGAGGAACACCGAACTGGCGCGCTGCGTCGTGCAGCGCCATGACGACAGTCGGCGAGGCGACGGCGGGAAAGACGTCGGGCACGTACTGGTGACTCGTTCCTTCATCCCGGACGGCGGCCTGCGCCACGACGAAGTGCCCAGGCGCGACGCTCGCTTGCATGCCGCCGGCTGTTCCAACGCGCACAAAGGTGTGCGCGCCAAGGTCGATCAGCTCTTCGACCGCGATCGCCGTCGACGGTCCACCGATGCCAGTCGAGGTGACTGTCACTGGTTCATCGTCGAGCATCCCCGTGTAGGTGCTGAATTCCCGGTTAGAGGCGATGTATCGCGGCTCCTCTAGACGCGATGCGAGCAGCTGTGCGCGTCCCGGATCACCTGGTAGCAGCACGTAGGCGCCGACATCTCCTGGCCGGCACAGTAGGTGGTGCGCTACGTAATCCTGCTTCACGAGGCTCCCCTCCGTCGTTTCAACGTGTTGTTCCGCGCGGGTAGGAGCTCCTTCAGGGGGCGAGTCTCCACCGCCCCGTGCAAGTTGGCGGATACGATGATGAGGTCGTCCTGGAACTCGCTCAAGACGTGTCGGCAGGCTCCGCACGGGGTGCACGGGTCGTCCGAGTCGGCGACCACCGCCACTGCGCGGAATGAACGCTCGCCGCGTACGATGGCCTGCGCCAGTGCCGTACGCTCCGCGCACAGGCTGAGACCGTACGAAGAATTCTCGATGTTGGTACCCGCGTAGATGCGACCAGATGTTCCGAGCAGGGCAGCACCAACGGCGAAGTCGCTGTAGGGAGCGTAGGCGCGGCCTCGAGCCGCCCGAGCAGTTCGCAGCAGACGATCGATCTTGCTGGCGTCAATCATGGCGCGCTTCCATTCGGCGTGCGGCAAACTGCACAGCAAACTCGTCCGCGGTCAGAGGTTGGCCCGGTACCGTGAGTGTTGTGGCAAGGTCCACTACTGGCGGAGCCTTGAGCGCCGTTTGGGAAAGTACGTCTAGCCGGTAGAGCCCCGCGCGGGTCGGCCCATCGAAGAGGATTGTTCCCCCTCCCATGATAATCACGCGCGGGAAGGCGTCCGCCACGAACTGCATGTCGTGGGAGATGGCGACGACACTCCGCCGTTGGTCGACGAGGCGTGCAACCAGCGCGCGGAGACGCTGAAGCCCCACCAGGTCTTGGCCAGTCGTCGGTTCGTCAAGGACGACGATAGGTGTGCCCATCGCGAGCACGGAGGCGATGCATACGGCTTTGCGTTCCGAGAGAGGTAGCTCGTATGGATGCCTGTCGCGCACATCCGTCAGTCCGAGCAGCTCCAGACTGTCCGCCACCATCTGGGCACTCCGCTGGGGCGGCATGCCGACATTCTTCGGCCCAAAAGCGACCTCAGCCTCGACGGTGCGGTGGAAGATCTGGTGGTTGGGGTTTTGAAACACAAGCCCCACCTGCCGAGCCAAGTGCGCGACGCGGTGCCGGCGCGTATCGGCACCGTTGATGCGCACCACCCCGCTACTCGGGAGCAAGAGACCGTTGAGGTGCTTCGCGAGGGTCGTCTTTCCGGAACCGTTCTGGCCAACGATCGCTACTGCCTCATGGTCGACTGTAGTCGTCACGTGAGACAGGGCCGCGATTCCCGAGGGGTAGCGGAAGGAAACGTCGGTGAGCTCGATTTCATGCTGCAGCATGGCTCAGTTCCGCCATGAGCTCGCCGCGCGTCACTGGGAGCGGGCAGACTCTCGTGTCCCGGCCGCTACGGAGGCGCTGCGCGATCCGACTCCACATGGGTGGTTCGATCTGCCAGCGCTCGATGTCAGGGCTGGATAGAACGTCGCGTGGCGGTCCCATGGCGGCACATCGACCATCGTGTACGACGATGATCCGATCAGCAAATGAAGCCAGTGTGTCGATCTTGTGTTCCGTCACCACGATCGTGATGCCGCTCTCGCGAAGGTCGTGCAGCGCGCCAAAGACTTGGTCGGTGCCGATGGGGTCCAGCTGCGAGGTCGGCTCGTCGAGTACGAGGATGTGCGGCCGCATTGCCAGTATCGACGCGATCGCCAGGAGCTGTTGCTGCCCCCCGGAGAGCTCAAAGGGGCTGCGCTCCCGCGATTCCCAGAGTCGCACCGCCCGGAGCACCGCTTCGGATCGGACGAGGATCTCTTCACGAGGCAGTGCCAGATTCTCAAGCCCAAATGCTACCTCCTCAAGCGCAGTCATTCCCACTCCGGAGAGTTGTTCGAAAGGATCATCGAATACCCGCCCTACCGAAAGAGCAAGTTGCGCAGGCCCCACCGAGCTGGTATCCAGATCGCCTACACGAACAATGCCGCGAAGCTGACCCGGAAAGAAGTGGGGCACGAATCCAGTCAGGAGGTGGCAGAGCGTTGTCTTACCGCTCCCGTTGGGGCCAACGATCCCGATCCTCTCTCCCTCCTCGATCGCGAGTGAGATGTCCGCAACGGCGGGAGTCGCTGCGCCCTGGTAGGTGAATGAGACGTCCTCGAGCCTGATGGCGAGCGTCATCGGACTAGAAAGCGGAGAGTGGCGAAGGCAAAGGTCAGTACCGGCAAAGCGACCATGAGAACCCGGTCCACGGAGGACGTTGCCACCGCATACAGGTGCGTCCGTCGATGGTGCACTAGAAACGCCCGTGCTTCGATCGCCATGGCCCGCGCCTCAACGCCTTCGATTGAACCGAGGACCAGGGGCCCAACCAGGGCGAAGAGAGCGCGCACCCGCGTGAGCAAGCTGCCGCGGGTATCCAACCCACGTGCCTGTTGCGCCTCCAAGATGGCTGTGGCACGCGCTTGCATCATCGGGATGATCTGCATCGTGGAGAGGACGACATAGCTTGCGCGGGGGGAGAGTTTCTTCTCTTCCAGCGCAGCCATGAGGTAGGGCGGGTACGTCGTCAGAAGGAGAGTCAGCGCTGCAGCCACGAAAATGAACAGGCGAAGAGAAATCAACATAGCCACATCCAGCCCTGCTTGCTTGAAGGCAAGCGGACCCAGGGCGAACGCGACGTTGCCTCCAGGTTCGGCGAGACCACGGACCACGAACAGGAACAGTGCAATAAGTAACACCGTGCGTGACATGATGCGGACAGCCGGCCGCAGTACGCGAGCCGCCAGGAGAACACAGCACGTGGCCAAGAGGAGCACGACAAGCGGCGCCGGAGTGGAGTAGACGACGGCCAGCGCAAGGATGCAGGCCACGTACACCAGTTTCGTCACCGGGTGGAGGCCGTGAACCAGGGACTCCCTCGGTACGTAGCTACTTAGCGACGGCATGGCCGCCTCACGATCCTTTCCGCGTCACCAGACATCTGATCCGCGTCACCAGACATCTGAAGCACCGCCGTTCCGCCGCGACATGACGGTCGTCAGCAGCGGCTCCAGCGCCAGGGCAGCCCCAGCACTCGGCTGCTCTGTCGGTCTGTGTAGGTCCGTCAGCCGGTAAGGTAAGGCGCATCCCGCCTAGCCTGACCCAAAGCGTGAGCGCAGCCTGACTGGAAGGTTACGCACCACAACGGCAGCGATGAGCGCACTGAGGATCTTGTCTGTGGGCGAGATGATCGCCTGTGTGCTCAGAACTGCTTTGAGGATGTTGTGTCCGGTCAGCGCGAAGAACGCGGTGACCGCGTCGCTTCCAGAGCCCGTAAAGCCACCAAACACGAGAACAATGATTGGGGCACTCAAGACCGTATTGACCACGGCTGCGGCGACACCGACGACAACAATGCGCCACCACGAGCTGAACCAGCCCCATCGAGCGAGATATCCGACAGTGATCCCAGTCGCTGCGTTGACGAGGCCGAATGGGATAGCTGTCGGACGAATGGTGAGGCCGTACACGATATTGGTGGTCAGCCCCGTGGCGGCAGCAGTCCAAGGCCCAACGAGCACTGCCACGATCATCGTTCCGATTGTGTCGAGGAAGAGTGGCAATCCTACGGCTTGGGCAAGGCTCTTGCCAAGGTAGTTGATGGCGATCCCGACAGGGATCAACGCGATGGCGACCGTAGTCATGTCGCGGTGTGCACGCATCGCGGTGGGCGATTCGCCCATTTCGGAATTCCTCCTCCTAACGCGATTAGGCGTCGTCAGGCAGCCTTCTTCACCGCCGGGTGGGGGGTTCGGGGTTCCCGGCGGGTGCCTTACAGGGGTTCGGGATCGGGCGTGACGGATTGGGTGGACCGGCCGGCGTGCGAAGAATAGTGCCAAGTCTCACAGGGGTGTTCCCGCGTCGGGTGGTCCGTTGAACCGCTCTGGCGCTGACAGCGCGGGTATCAGCCGCCACGCAAGGTGCGTGGGACCCGCGCTGAACGAGCTGGGTTGGAAGCACGACGGGGGACGACGGACTCGGCTCGCCACGAAGCCGGCCGATGAGAAGATCGACAGCGGTTCGGCCGAGCTCAGCTTGTGGAATGTGCACAGTAGTCAGCGGCGGTGTCGAGGAGCTTGCAGCTGCGATGTCGTCAAACCCCACGATCGACACGTCCTCCGGCACACGCAACCCTTGGGCGTACGCGGCCTGCACGGCACCGAGCGCTATCAGGTCATTGGCGCACAGCAGGGCGGTGAGACGAGGCACGCGTGCAAACATGGAGGTTGCTCCCGCATACCCACCTGCCATGTCGGGCGAAACACGGCGAACTTGGCGTGAGTCTATTTTCACGCCCTGCCCCTCGAGCGATCGGCCATAGCCTCGTAAACGAACCGCGGCGCTTTCCGAGGGCGGTCGGAACGACAGAATGCCAATGGTCCGATGACCGAGATCAGCGAGCAAACGGGCAGCGCTCGCAGCGCCTACCTCGGCGTCTACGATTACCTCCGGGACCGCGCTTTGACCGCCAAGCGACCGGTTGATGAGAGCGATAGGCACCTCGCCGCTGACGAACTCGCGCAGGGCACCGGCCGAGAGTCGCGAGCTACACACGACCACACCGTCCACACGGTGCGAGGGGAGCGAGCGGAGATGCCCCAACTCGCGACGGGGGCTCTCGCCGCAGTTCCAGAGCACCACGTCGTAGCCGTAATGCTCCGCCTCTTCGCTCGCGGCGCGTGCGATGCGGGCGAAGTGTGGGTTCCCAATATCGGGCACGAGGAGCGCAATGAGGCGCGTCTTTCCTGTAGCCAGGGCCTTGGCGGGGGCGTTCACCTGGTACCCGAGTGCCTTGACCCCCTCCATGACGCGGCGGCGCGTGTCGTCGGACACGTACGGACCATCATTGAGGACCCGCGAAATCGTCTGTCGCGAAACGCCGACCAGGGCGGCAACGTCTCGGAGGCCCGGATTACGGGGTGCTTGCTGCCGGTTGCTCGCCACGACTCCATCCACTATCGTGTGTGACCGGTCACAGTCGCCAGTCTAGCTGCTGTGTCAATGGCAGCGCCGCACGGTCAAGGAGTCCTATGACTCCCGACCCGCGCACCTGCGCCCCGCAGGTGTGGGTGCCCGACGTCACGGGACGGCTCGTGGAGGAACTCGTCGGGCTCGCGACCGTGGAGGAGGGCGAGATCCTCGCCTGGGTTCGGCGCCACGGTTTCGTCGGCATCCGCGCGCGCCAGGACGAACGCTTCGAGACGATCGAGGAGATCCGTCTGGCGTGCGGGCGGCTCGGCCAGGCCTGGGCACTCGCGTCGCTGCTGCGTCGGGGTTCGTCGGCGCCCTTGGTGCGGCCGCCGGGCGCTCACTGCCCCGGCTGGTGCGAGCCCTGTGGGAAGGATGGCACCTCGATCCGCCCGCGCTGGAGCAGGCGGATCTCCTACAAGCCGCAGAGGCGGTCCTCCCGGGTGCCCGAGCAGAGCTCGCCGGCAGGGCGCCCTGGGCGATCTTCGCACCTCCCGGAGGGCCAACCGGCCTCACCGGCCCTGAACTGGCGCGGGCTTTCGGGCTGGTCGGGGAGCCAGCCCACCTGTCCGAGCCCACGGTGGAGGTCCGTTTACAGCTCTCGTACCTGTGCCTCACGCTGCTGCGGGATCGCGTCTTCGAGGGGCTCTTGCGGGTCGCCGTGGACGTGGTGCCGCAGGAGGATGGAGCGGCGTTCCGGCTTCAGCCGGCGATCCGCGCGGCGGGGCCGCTGGCGACCGCCTACCTGCAGGTCCTCGAAGCGGTGAGCTGGCCGGCGGCACTGGCCCGCCGTGGCTCCGCTGGGCTGGGCCTTCGCTGGCGCGCCGCGCGGCAGTGTTTGCACTGCGGCAAGATCTACCGTCCGCATCGGCGCGGGCAGAAGTGGTGCAGCTCGAAGTGCTGCACGGCCGCGTGGCACGACCGGCAGCGCGACAGTGGCAACCCGCCGACCGCGGCGCGTGGTGCACGCAGAACCGGCTCGACCTGAGCCTCAGTGCGCCCCCGCAGCCTCCCCGCCCCGCGCGTCGGCCCCGACGGTCTCCGGGCGCCGGTGGAGCAGCACGATCCCGGTGAACGGCACGCGCAGGTCGGCGAACACCTCGATCGAGACCAGGAACCCGGCGAAGATGAAGACGACCGCGAGCAGGTGGCCGAGCTCGCGCAGCGACGTGTTGCCGAAGACG
>JAJYJR010000889.1 GCA_021789355.1 Chloroflexota bacterium
AGTCGGCGATTTTCGAACTAGTCGGTAGGGCTGCGTACGTCGGGGCTCATCTCGATCCCCACCGTACGACGTTCTCCGAGCTCGACCTCGCCATTGAGCGCCTGACTGGGAATGATCACGTCAAGTGGCGCCACCGTGATCATCAGAGTTGGCCCCACCCCCGACGGTGTGGTGACCTTCTGACGGGCTGTTGATCAGGTCGCTGGGGACCCCTCCTTCCGCTTCATCTGGCTGGTTCGGAGCCGGTAGGACGACGACCCGGTCTCGAGGATGTGGGCGCGGAAGGTGAGCCTGTCGACGACCGCCGCGGCCAGGCGTGGGTCGATGAACGTCTGGCCCCACTCGCTGAAGGGGGCGTTGCTGGCCACCGCGATCGACGCCCGCTCGTCACGCTCGGTCAGGACCTGGAACAGGAGCTCGGCGCCCCGACGATCGAGATGCAGGTAGCCCAGCTCGTCCAGACAGAGAAGATCGATCCGGCCGTAGCGGCCGATCACCTTGGAGAGATCGCGCTCGTCCTCGGCCTCGACGAGCTCGTTGACGAGTCCCGCCGCGGTGACGTAGCGGACCCGGAGGCCGCGCTCGCAGGCGACGATCCCCAACCCGATCAACACGTGCGTCTTGCCCGTGCCACTGTCACCGAGTAGGACCACCGGCTCACCCGCACTGATCCAGTCCCCCGTGGCGAGGGCGGCGAGGGTGCCGGGTGGGATCGAGGGGGTGGCTCCAAGGTCGAACTCCGACAACCGCTTGAGCCGCGGGAAGCGCGCCTCGGCGATGCGCCGTTCGCGCCGGCGGGCCTCTCGATCGTCGACCTCCGAGGCCAGCAGCTCGGCGAGGTAGGCCCGGTGGGTGACGTGATCGCGGGCGGCTGCGGCGGCCAGCTCGTCGGCCTGGGCACGCACAGTCGGCAGGTGGAGGACGCGGGTGGCGACATCGATCGCCACGGCGGCCGCCTCTTCGGTGAGACCCCTCATCGGACCGCTCCCGCGAGCAGGCCGTCGTAGACGGTGAGCACGGGCGCGCCGCGCTCGTAGCGCTGGAGATGCGTGGCCGAGGGCACCGTCGAGCCGGTGGGACCGCGGTGCTCACTGATCCGGCGCGCCTCGATCGCGACCAGGTTCGGGTCCGCCGACCCGGCCGAGTTCACCGCCTCGAGGGCGGCGTGGACCGCCGGGAAGGGCAGCGAGCGGTGGAGCAGGAGGACCTCGATGAGGGCTCTCGTCCCGCCGGCGTCCCCGAACCTCCGGCGGGCCCGCGCCCAGAACGCCTCGTGGGCGGCGGTGAGCACGCCGGCCGTCCGCGCCTGGTGGGTGGCCAGGGCACCCGGCAGGGCGCCCGGCTTGCGGGTCAGGATCTCGAGATAGTGGTCGAGGACGAGGGTCTGGCTGCCCCGCACGGTGCTGCGCTCGTGGGAGGCGACGACCGATCCGGCGGCGACCACCTCGATGCGGGTGCCGCCGATGCGCGCGGTGAGCTCCCGCCCGGCAAAGCGGGCCGGCACCGAGTAGAAGGACTGGCGCACGCAGACCCGCGCCTTGCGGTCGACCCGGACGGGCACCACCCGGGGGAAGTCGAAGGGGACATCGGGCAGCGGCCGCAACGCGGCCCGGTCGGCCACCCCCATCGTGCCGACGGTCTGGCGCCGGTGCCCGATGTGGCGCGCCGTGTCGCGCCGGTCGGCCTCTTCCAGGCGGCGGTTGAGATCGGCCAGGCTCTTCGCCCGCGGGATCGGCACGAAGAAGTGCCGGCGCTGGCGGCCGACCTCACCCTCGACGCCGCCCTTCTCGTGCGCGCCCCGCTCGCCCGGCTCGCAGAAGAACGAGTCGAAGCCATAGTGGGAGCGGAGCGCGATGAAGCGCTCGGTCTCGGTCCGGTTCCTTCCCCGCAGGACCCGGGCGACCAGGGCCCGCGCGTTGTCATAGCGGATCCGGGCGGGGACACCCCCGAGGCGCGCGAAGGCGGTGACGTGGCCTTCGAGGAACGCCTCCTGGCCCTCCGAGCCGAAGGCGACGTGGATCGCGACGCCGGAGTGGGAGAGGCGCAGCTCGAAGACCGAGACCGCCGTGCGCTCGCCGGCGATGAAGACGTCGGACAGGCCGAAGTCGACCTGGGCCTCCTCGCCCGGCAGATGGTGGGCCACGATCGCGACGTCGACGTGGTCGAGGTGCAGCTGGCGCCGACACTCGCGGACGTAGCGGCGGACGGTCGACTCGGCGACCTGCGCGCCCTCCTCGTCGACGAGGCGTTCCCAGATCCGGCGCGCCGTGTGGCGCTGCTTGGGCGGCGCGTCGCGGTCCTCGGTCAGCCAGCGCCGGATCGTGGCGGCATGGGGTCCGATCGCCGGCAGCGGCCGCGCATCCATCGGCTTGCGGGGCGGAGGGACGGCCGACACGAGGGCCTGTCGCACGGCCCGCCGGTGCACCCGATGCCGGCGCGCCAGCTCGCGGATCGACACCCCTTCCTCCCGGTGTTCCCGGCGGATACGCTCGAACTGCTCCACCCTCGACAACTCCTTCCTCCGTCGCTCTCGTGGCCTCGCAAGACCACTCGAGCGTGACGGACGGTGAGGTCGGGGGTGGGGCCGAAACTCGTGATCACTGGGCCCGAAAGTGGGGCCAGATCAGGTGATCATTACCACCCGCAGGAGTCGCAGCGGCTCGGCGGGTCGGGCGGCCAGGTCGGCCAGGCCGAAGGCGTACACCCGGGAGGGCGTGTTGGTGAAGCTCGTGTGGATCTCGACCCGGTCCATGTCCGAGACCACCAGCAGGGGCGGGCTCTCC
>JAJYJR010000080.1 GCA_021789355.1 Chloroflexota bacterium
CAGATCCCCCGGGGGCGCCTGGATTCATGCCCTCGCGCGCCGGCCGATACACTCGTCTTCTCAGGGGGGCCCCGCGTCCCGTCGCGCTGCAGCGGAGGTCGCATGTCCAGGAGCCCACGCCGGCTCGTCGTCCTCGCCGAGGGCGAGTTCCGGCCACACGCCGCGAAGACGGCCCTCGGTGTCATCCGGTACGGCCCCGACCCGGTCCTCGCGATCATCGATTCGACACGGGCCGGTCGCAACGCCAGCGACCTGCTCGGCCCGGCCTTCGACGTGCCGGTCGTGGCGACCCTCGACGAGGTGCTCGCCCTGGGCCCGACGGCGCTCCTGATCGGGATCGCGCCGACCGGTGGGCGCCTGCCGCCATCCTGGCGCACGATCATCCTGCGCGCGATCCACGCCGGCCTCGACGTCCTCTCCGGTCTGCACACGTTCGTGTCCGACGACCCCGGGTTCGTCGCGGCGGCGGCCCGCGCCGGGGTCGACCTGATCGACTACCGGAAGCCACCCGAGCGCATGGAGACCTCGGTGGGTCGGCTTCACCGCCCGGGTTCGCGCGTGATCCTGACCGTCGGGACCGACTGCGCTATCGGCAAGATGAGCGTGGCGCTCGAGCTGCGCCGCGCGGCGCGTGCGGCCGGGATCTCGACCTCGTTCGTCGCCACCGGCCAGACCGGGATCATGATCGAGGGCTGGGGCGTCGCGATCGATCGCGTGGTCAGCGACTTCGTGCAGGGCACCTGCGAGTGGATGAGCGAGGAAGGTGAGGCCCGCGGCGACTGGGTCTTCGTGGAGGGACAGGGCTCGCTGGATCACCCGGCGTACAGCTCGGTCACGCTGGGGCTGATCCACGGCTTCACCCCCCACGCGATGGTGCTCGTGCACAAGCCGGGGCTGGCCGCGCACGATTTCGACCACCTGCCGGAGCGCTCGTTCCCGCTCCACCCGCTTCCCGAGATGATCCGCATCCACGAGGAGATCGCGGGGCTGGTGGCGCCCAGCCGGGTGGTGGCCGTCGCGCTCAACACCTCGCTGCTCGACGAGGGCTCGGCGCTGCGGGAGATCGAACGGACCGCGGCCGAGACGGGGTTGCCCTGCGACGATCCGTTCCGCTTCGGCGGCGGAGCGCTGTTCGCCGGCCTCCGTGAGCGCGTGAAGGCGCTTCCCTGGATCGATCGATCGGAGGTCACCGCATGAGCAGCCTGCGCGTCGCAACCGACACGCTCCGGATCCCGTTCCGCGACCCGTTCCGCATCGCCCGTGACATGAGCGGCGAGGTCGCCGTGACGGTGATCGCCGAGCTGTCTGCGGCGGATGATCGCGAGGTGGGCCGCAGCGGCCTGGGCGAGGGGTTCCCGGACACCTACTACGGCGAGAACCCCGACACCATCGCCGCCGTGATGCCGCTCCTCCTGGAGGCGGTGGGCCCGTTCGAGGAGCGGATGGGACGGGATCTTGCCGAGACCAGGACCGCGCTGGACGCGGCCTCGGCGGCCATGGACGAGGCGATCCGCCACCACGGCGCGGCGAAATGCGCAGTGGACATCGCACTGCACGACCTGGCGGCGAAGCGCCTGGGCGTCCCGGCGCACCGGCTGCTGGGGCTGCCGGCCGGCATCCCCCCGACCGACTTCACGATCGGCATCGACACGCCCGGCGTGGTGGGCCAGCGCGCGGCCCGGGCCACCCGCTTCCCGGCGCTCAAGATCAAGGTCGGCGGGCCCGCGGACCTCGATACGCTGGAGGCGGTGCGCGCGGTGTACGGCGGGCCGATCCGGGTGGACGCCAACACCGGGTGGCTGCCCGACCAGGCCGTCCGGTTGGTGCCCGAGCTGCAGCGGCTGGGCGTCGAGCTGATCGAGCAGCCGTTCCCCGCCCACCGGCTCGACCAGCTGCGCTGGTTGCAGGAACGATCGAGCCTGCCGATCGTCGCCGACGAGAGCTGCGTGGTGTACGACGACCTGGAGGCGCTGGTCGGCGTGGTCCAGGGCGTGAACGTGAAGCTGGCGAAGTGCGGCGGCGTGGGCCCCGCGAAGCGGATGCTGGAGCGGGCGCGGGAGCTGGGGTTCCGCCGGTTCCTGGGCTGCATGGAGGAGACCAGCGTCGGTATCGCGGCCTCTGCGGCGGTCGCCTCGCTGGCCGACTGGGTCGACCTGGACGGCTGCCTGCTGCTGGCGGCCGACCCGTACGAGGGGCTCGAGCTCTCCGATGACTGCCGCTGGCGGCTGACCGATGCGCCTGGCCTGGGGGTCCGCCGGCGGGCCTGACCGCGTGTGGACAAGTTGGTGGACAACGTGGTGGACAGAACCCCTTCCTCGGCCCGGCCTCCGCTCCTAGGATGTCCCTCCGAAGACCCTGATGGCCTGGCGGGGCACGGGGCGGACGTTGTTGGGGGTGCCGGGCCGCGCCCGTTGGGGCCGGGCCGCGCCCGTTGGGACGCCGGGCCGCGCCCGCCGATCGGGGCGTTCGGCGTAGGGAATGGAGGGAGTCTGTATCGATGGAGCCTGCTGAGTCCCGCAGTGCGGGATCTAACGCCGACGCCGTGGACTTCGTGCGCTTCTGCTACGCACGCCACCCGGTCAGCTGGCCGCAGCTGTACGACGAGATGAGCGCGGTCGCCGCCCGGGGACTCTACCGAGGGTGGGGATACGCCGAGCTGGCGGACCATGGGATCCGGTTCACGCTGCCGGATCTGCCCGCGCTCGCCGCTGTGGTGAGCAGCATCGTGCAGGCGGAGTGCGCGCGGACGGCGGAACGGAGGGCGGCGGCGCGGATGGGTGCGGCGCGCCGTCCGGCGCCCGAGCCGCTGGTGGCCGGCTAGGAGGCGGGACCCCGGAAGCGCCGGCCACCAATTGTCATCGTCACGGCGATCATCGCCGCGGCAGAACGCCCCGTCCGGGAGACCGGCGGGGCGTTCTGGCGTCGGTCGGCATCGTCATGGCGCCGCCCCTATACTCGGCCCCGATGCGCCAGATGTACCACCCCGACGATCTCGCCTCGATGGACCCGCTCGTCCTGATGAAGAACCTGGATCACGTCCGGATGACGAGCCGGCGCCTCAGCTACATCCTCCAACAGCAGGTGCATCTCTACACGCCGGAGGCGAACCAGCTGCGCGACCAGATCGACCGGTACGTGGAGGCCGAGCGCCAGATCGAGGGCGAGATGGCGAGGCGGGAGATCCGCTCGTAGCCGAGGGCACGCCCGCGCAGCACACGCGGGGCCCCCGCCCCCCCGGGCGGGGGCTGCCGGGCCCCCGACCTGGGCGCGGCCCGGGTACCTTCCGTTGGCGGCGCCCGGGGGCATTCCGTTCGCCCGGCATCGCGGTCCCGCTGCTGATCGCGCTCGCGTTCCTGGTGCTGCTCGTCGCCGCCGTGGCCGTCGATCCAGCCCGTGGCGTGACCGCCAGCACCAGCCCGTACACCGACGAGGGCTGGAACGTCGCGAACGCGCGCGATCTGGTCATGTTCGGCACGTGGGCCACCGACGACTGGCGGATGTACGTGCTGAACTTCCCCTTCAGCGCGCTCGAGGCCGCGTGGCTGGCGATCGCCGGGGTCGGGATCGTGCAGGCGCGCCTGCTCGTGATCGCCTGCGGGGCGATCGCGCTGGGCACGCTCGGCATCGGGCTGCGACGGCAGCTCGGCGCGGCCGGCGCGTCGCTCGCGGCCGCTGCGCTCGGCGGCTCGGCGCTGCTGCTCTACTACGGCCGGCTGGCCTACCTGGAGCCGCTGGTCATGCTCTGGCTGATCGCCGCGCTGGCGCTCCTCGCGCGGTCCCGTCCCTCGCTGGCGACCGGCGTCCTCGCGGGGGTCGCGCTCGCGCTGGCGATCGCCACCAAGGCCAGCGCCGGCTTCGCGGTGGCGGGCCTGCTCGCCGGCGTGGCGCTGGTCGGATGGAGGGATCCCGGGGTCCGCCGCGCGGTCGCGGGCGCCGTCCTCGGCCTGCTCGTCGTGGCACTCGCGTGGGCGGCCGTCTTCGCCGTCCCGATCCCGGCCGCGCTGGCTACCGACCTCCGGATCTGGGCCCCGGAGCCGCTGCCGCACAGCATCACCGAGCTCGTCCGGCGGATCACCTCGTACCCGAGCCGCAGCGACGGCGGCATCCCGCTCGCGCTGCCACTGTTGCTCGCGGGCGCCGGTGGGCTGCTCGTGACCCTCGTGCGGCACGCCGACCTGACGGCGGAGCAGCGGCGCCTCGCCGCGGCGTGTATCGGCTGGTTCGCCGTCGGGATGGGCGTCCTGCTGGTCGTCCCGTACCGCCCGAACCGGTACCTGGTCCCGCTGCTGCCGCCGCTGGCCGTGCTCGCCGGCCTGGGGTTCGCGCTGGTCGTGCGGTGGGCAGGGGAGCGGCCGGTGCTGGTCGCGGGAGCTGGCCTCGCGCTCGCCGTCGCCCTCGCCGGCCCCGGCCTGGTTCTCCAGCTGGGCTGGGCAACCTCCACGCCGTCCACGCTGCCCGAGGTCCAGGCGCGGGTCGCCGCGCTGGTGCCGCCTGGATCCGTGGTCCAGGGCGACCTCGCGCCGGTGCTCGCCATGCAGGCGCGCGCGACGACCATCGTGTCGCGGCCCGCGACCAGCGTGAACTCCGGTGACCTGTACGAGACGCGCGGCGTCCGGTGGGTGCTGACGGCGGGTCCGGCTCCCCAGTGGGCGGCGCTCCACCCGGCGGCATGGGAGGCGCGGACCAGGGAGCTCTGCGTGGCCTGGGGTCCGGGCGAGACCTGCCTCTACCGGCTGCCCTGAGCGACCAGCCGCGGCCGGGCCGGAGGAGGCCAGGTCCACTCGATCGGAAGCGACGCGGCCGCCAGCGCCCGGCGTCTCCCCAGCTCCGTGGGCGCGAGCACCAGCAGGCGATCGGTCCGCGTGGCCCGCCCCGCCTCGTCACCCCAGATCTTCGTCGACTTGCGATGGGCCGGGACCTCGTCGACGGCGATCCCGGCGAGCCGGTAACCCTCCGGCCGGGCCGCCTCCTCCCACGCGCGAGCGGCCAGGTCGATCTCGTGCGGGAGCCGATGGCCTCCGTCCGACTCGACGTCTCCGAGCACGAGAACGACGACGGCGTCGTCGGCCAGCACGGTGCGCAGATCCGCCAGCACCTCGCGAACGAATCGCAGCCAGGCCTGCGGCCGGTGCGCGTGGTCGAGCGCGGCGTCCACAGCCTCGGGCACGAGCCCGAGGAACCAGAGCCGTAGCCAGTTGAACGCACCGTACCGGACGACGCGGAGGTACGGCGGGCTGGTGACCACCAGGCGCGCACGTTCCGGCAGCGAGCGCTCGCGCAGCGCGTCGCGCGTGCGGGTGCCGGCGTCCCGCGCGTCCCCAAGCAGCGCAAGCCCCCGTACCGGCGGAAGTGCGTCCCGCAGCAGCCGCCGGCTCTTCGCGCTGAGAGCCTCGAAGACGTCGCGCTCCTCCGGCACGAAGCCGCTGGCAGCCGCCTGCCGGAGCACGTACGACGGCGGTAGCGCGAACGCGTTCGGCATCAGGGTCGTCAGGAAGGCGTTGCCGCGGCCGTGGAGGATGCCGGCGGTCGTGGCCGCCAGGAAGCGATCCGCCCGGTTCGCCGGGTCCAGCGTCGAGCGGAGGTAGAGGAGCTGGTCGAGCGTCTTCGGGTGGAAGGCCACGCCCACCTCGGGCGGCTCATCGACCGTGCGGCCGGGGCCGCCCGCGGCACGGACCACCCACCCCGCGCGCAGCTCGTCCAGGCGGCCGAACAGCTCGGGGGGCGCGGGCGGGTCGACCTTGGCCGCGGTCAGCAGGTGGGCGAGCGGGTACAGGTCGTTCCCGACACCCAGTCGACCCTCGGCGCACGCCTGCAGCGGCGTGGTCCCACGGCCGCTGAACGGGTCGAGCACCACGTCGCCCCGGCGCGTGTACCGGCCGATGAACGCGTGTGCGAGCCCGGCCGGAAACGACGCCAGGTAGCTGCACATGGGGTGGAAGGCGTGACCCCAGAGGCGCCGCTCGGCCTTCCACTCGAGCTCGATCGGGAACGGCGGAGCCACGTCGGGGTTCGATGTGGCCGGGATGGACGTCGCGGCCGGCGACCCGGGACGATGTGTGGCCTCGGGACGCAGTGCGAGCGTCACTGCCAGGCCCTCGTCGGCGCCCACGCCGGGCACGGGGCGGCGAATCTAGCACCCGGTTGGCCGCGCGTGCCGGTCGCGCCCGCAGGGGCAGGGCGGTCGTGTTCGCATGGCACGGTACGATTCGCCCGTGCCCCCGTAGCTCAGCGGACAGAGCAGGCGGCTTCTAACCGTCAGGTCGCGGGTTCAAATCCTGCCGGGGGCGCCACAGTGCCGCGCGGATGGCGCCGGCGACATCGACCTGTTCGTCTTCCGCTTCAACCGCCGCCACCACCCGATGGCCGGCTTCGTCACCCTGCTCGGTCTGGGCGCCGCGCTTCCGGCAACGACCGCGAAGGAGATCCTCGCGCCGGCGCCAGCGTCTTCAGCGGCGACGAAGACGACCACCATCAGCCACAAACCACCATCAGCCGACTTGACAACCGGGGCTCGTCATAGACACTATGACGACTGTCACAAGCTTTATGACAGAGACTGAGGAACGTCGCCGTGTTCGCGCGCAACGTTGGCCAGGTGAATGCCGCTCTGATGCTCCACGGTCGAGTACCGTTGCGGCTCGGCGAGCTGGCCCGGGCCAGCAACCTGCCGCGCCAGATTGTCGCTTCTGCGCTCTTGACGCTCGAGAGACGCGGCATCGCGAAGCGCACCCGAGCGGGCGATCACGACGTCTTCGCCCCGGATGTCTCTAGCCCCTACTACCCGTCAGCCTACCTGGCCGCCCTGGTCGACCTCCCCGTTGCTGCGGCGCTCGGTAACCAGCGTGCCATGGCCGCCTATCTCTACGGCTCGATGGCAGTGCCGGGGAGGGGGACCCCGAGGAGCGACATCGACCTTCTCCTCGTCGGCGATTTCAGGAACAAGGCCGCTGTGCGCGTGGCCGTCAGCACGATTGGTGAGCGACTCGAGCGCCGGGTGGACGCTTTCTTGCTGAGCCCCGAGGAACTCGAGGCTGGGCGACGATCAGGCGACGCGCACGTCCTGGCGGCTCTTGCAGGCGTCCGGCTCTTCGGGGAGGTCTGACATGGCCCAGTTGTCCGACACGACGCGGAAAGTCGCCCGGGACAGGATGTCGCGGGCGGCGAAGCGCATGGACGGCGCAGCCGCCGCCATTGCCCGGGAGGACATCACGGAAGGCGAGTTCGACAACCACTTCGATGGCGTGGTGTCGGCCATCTTCCACATCGCCGACGCCGTGGAACTCGTCAGGACGGGTGTTCACCGAAAGGTCGGCGAGGGCGAGGAGGCCACGGTCATCAGGTCGGTGATCACGACGCTGACCACCGACAAGGTTGGCCCGGTGCCGGCTCCGGCCAGGCTGATCGACCTCAACGGGCGCCGCAACACGTCCGTCCACGGCCACTGGACCGAGGTCCTCGACCGTGACGCTGTGGAGGACGCGATCGCCGCCGGACGCGGGTTCCATCGAGCCGCACGGGTCTACATCGAGCGCCGCGGGGTAGCGCTCGACCAGAAGTGAGTGATCGAGGCGATCGCCACGCGACCTGGCGGCCGTGGAGGCGACGGGATTCGCACATCGTCCCATCAGGATTCTCCACAAGGGCGATTCGCGCCTTCGCCGGCCACCGCTACATCCTGTGCTGCGCTGAACCAACAGGACAAGCACGAGAGCGGTTAGCTCCAACCGATCCGGCATCCGTGGCGGGCGACGCCATCCTTCCGCCCCGGGATTGAGAACGACACTCCCGATCCGTCGCAACGCGCGGATAGCGGGCGGCCGGGCGATGCTGCGCCATGGCCGCCGCGAGGCCGTTCGTCTCGAGGAGGTCTCTTCGGATACCAGGGCGGCGAACCTGCGCCGGTACCTGGCCGTGGCGCCGGGAGCTCGTCCCCACATCCCGATCAATCGCGACGCCCCACTCGAGGATTTCGAGCAGATCGCCCCGCAGGTTCCTGTCTTCCGCGTCACGACCCCTCCCACAGGACCCGAACCTGCAGGTTGAGGCGGCCACGCGGCTCGCGCGGAGCTGGAGGCGTACCTGCGCGCGGCCGATCAGCGCCGCTGGGCGTGCACTCGACCCGAGTGTGAGTCGGTGCGGGTGCAGCGGTGGGCCGATCGGCGCCGCTTGAATCTTGATTTACCAGCCCGTGGTAGTCTCGGCTCGGACCAATCTTCCGTTGCGCGTTGCACCACAGACGGCAAGATATGGTTGCGAACCTGTGCGACAGGAAGGGCGCCCCCAGCAAGGGATGGCAGTGCTGGACTCTCACACAACCTCCGTTCGTCGGGGAGCGCTGCGGCATCGCCCGAGGCGTCCCGGCGATCCGACGCTGTACGCCCAGTTGACCATCGCTGTATGGCCCGAGGGCGATCAGTGGGTATCTCAGTGCCTGGAACTCGATATCGCGAGCTCTGGGCCAGACCCCGACACGGCCACGCTTGAGGCCGGGGATGCCGTTTCCTCGTATGTGAACACGCTCGAAGAACTCGGCGAACGCGAGCGGGTGTTCGCCGAGCGGTCAATCGCTGTCTACTCGACGCCCCCGGCGATGTGGCGCCCCTCGGACGTGCCGCGAGAGATTGCAGGCCGGGATCGGCTGCAAGTGCGCCCGGCCTCGGTACCGGTGGATCTGCCCGGGCGCAAGCCCGTCATCGCGGGTTAGGCGCCTCGCCGCTCCGTGCCCTTCTCAAGCGATGAGATCATCAAGGGCATCGAGCGGCACCAGTTCACGAGGAGTCGGGGGAGAGGCAAGCGCGGCTCTCACCGAACGTGGACCAGGCCTCCCCTTGTCCCCGGCGATCGTCACACGACGGTCACGCTCCAACTGAACTGCCGACGGATACCGGACGGTACCCTGCGCTCGATCCTGCACCAACTTGACATCGATGAGGCCACACTGCGCGCCTGGGTGGACGAGTAGCACCCATCCGATCTCCGAACCGATGCCCTTCCCGCCTGCGGTCGGCCGGTCGATCTTCACAGCAGCTCCCTCTGTCGGGCTACGATGGCCGGCGTTGGGCCCAGAGGACGACTCGAGGAGATCACCGTGTCGGAGAACCAGCCCATTTCGTGGCGTTCGATTGTCTACGGGACTCCGGTCATCTCGCGCGACAGCGAGCCGGTGGGCCGGGTCCACGAGGTGCTCGGGGACGACGCCGACGACATCTTCCATGGCCTCCGCGTCGCGCTCGCCGGTGGACATCGGGACGTGATGGTCTCCGTCGACGTGGTCGCGAGCATGGCCACGGACGCGGTGCGGGTCGATCTCACGCGATCGGAACTCGACGCCCTCCCGACGTACGACGAAGAAGCGACGTACCACCTCGCCTCCGTCGGCTGGCTCCGCAAGCACATCGGCTGGAAGAAGGATTCACAGAGCGACGAGGAGCCGGGCTGACCAGGCGGCCCCCTGCTCACGGGGCAGCGGACGCGACCTGCGTCGCCGTCCACAAGCGGCCTGCGTGGAGGTTGACAGGCCTGTACCCCACTCGCTAAAGTGCGAATGGTCGACCGGTCCACCAGCCTCGGCAGGGATCCAGTGGACATCGTGGCGTCCGAACCGGCGCCACGCGGGCATGAGGTCGCCCGAGCTAGGAGTTGTTGGTGAGCGCTGTGGCTCCAGCACGCGCCGTCCGGTTCACTGGCGTCTGGGCGTTCCCGCGCCCCGGCCTCGAGATGGTCGTGCGGCCCGATGGTCGAGCTCACGCCATTCCTGATGGGCTCGCGATCCCGTGACCCAGTCACGGTGGGATGTGGATTCGACCCGCGTCGTGGACGGCAGTGAAGCCGGCCATGACGGTGCCGCGCCGCGCCTGCGCCTCTCCGGGATCTCCAAGTCGTTTCCAGGTGTCAATGCGCTGACCGATGTCTCGCTCGACGTGTGGCCAGGCGAGATCCACGCGCTGGTTGGTGAGAATGGCGCCGGCAAGTCAACGCTGATGCACATCGCGGCGGGCGTGTATCGGCCGGATGCCGGGACGATCGAGATCGACGGCGTCCCGCTGGTTGGCTTCGATGAGCGCGGAGCAGGCGACGCGGGCATCGCCATTGTGTTCCAGGATCGCAGTCTCGTTCCGAGCCTGAGCATCGCCGAGAACGTGTTCGCCGCCCGGCAGCCGGTGAATCGCTTCGGCGTCATCGACCGCGGCTTACTCGAACGCCGAACGCGTGAGTTGCTCGCCCAATTGCAGGTGCACCTGGAACCCGGACGCCTCGTGGGGGACCTTGCGCCGGCCCAACAGCAGATGGTGGAGATCGCCAAGGCGCTCTCCCATCGCCTGCGGCTCCTGATCCTGGACGAGCCGACGGCGGCGTTGACGATCAACGAGGGTCGCGAGCTCTTCGAAGTCCTGAGGCTGTTGGCGGGCCGGGGCGTTGGGATCGTTTTCGTGTCGCACCGCCTCGCCGAGGTCTTCGAGGTTGCGCAGCGGATCACGGTCCTGAAGGACGGTCACCTCGTGGGAACCAGGGCGACGACCGAGGTCACCCCGGACGACCTCATCACGATGATGGTGGGCCGGGAACTTTCATTCGCGCCCGATCCCAGGCGGCACGCTCCCGACGCTCCGGTCGCCCTGCAGATTGAGGCACTCTCGGCGGATCCCGTGGTCGACTGCTCATTCAAAGTCCATGTGGGCGAGATCGTGTGCCTCGCGGGCTTGGTCGGTGCCGGACGGACCGAGGTGTGCGAGGCCATCTTTGGGATCCGGGAGGTGACCGCCGGCCGGATTCTCGTCCAGGGTCGCCCAGTCTCGATCTCGCATCCGCTGGACGCGATGCAGGCGGGACTCGGCATGGTCCCAGAGGATCGCAAGGAGGCCGGCCTGTTTCTGGAGATGAGCGTGGCGGCGAACATCGCAGTCACGAACCTGCGGACGCTCTCGGACGGCCCGCTGGTCTCCGAGAAGCGCGTCACCGCTCTTGCCAAGAAGTCTGTCAAGCAGCTTCGCGTGGCGACTCCCGACGTACGTCGTCCCGTCGTGAACCTTAGCGGCGGCAACCAACAGAAGGTCCTCCTGGCCAAATGGCTCGCCAGGAACCCCGCCGTCCTGATCGTCGACGAGCCAACCCGCGGCGTCGACGTCGGCGCAAAGGCAGACATTTACGCGATTCTGCGAGACCTCGCCGGGCAGGGAATCGCATTGCTTGTCGTCTCGTCCGACCTCCTCGAGGTCCTCGCCCTGGCCCATCGGGTGGTCGTGATGTCGGATCGCAGAGTGGTTGGGGAGCTGGACGCGAGCGACGCCGACGAGGAGACGATCCTGCGAATGGCCGCCCCCAAGCGAGCTGCGATCGAGCGCGGCGCAGCATGACAGGCTGCGACCTGCGTACCAGGCACGGCCCAGTTGGGGCGGAAGGTGACGCGGTGAACGAGACCCTGACGGCGATCCCATCCAACATGCCGAGCCGTTTGACACGGATCGGCATGGCGCTGGGGAGGTCTCGTCCTCTACTGCTGCTCGTCCTGATCGTCGCACTGTCGACGTACATGACATTGACATACCCGGCGCTGTTCCCGACAAGCTCCAATATCGCCGCTGTCCTCCTGAATGCCGCCCAGGCCGGAATCCTCGTCGTCGGGATGACCGTTCTTATGATCGGCGGGGCATTCGACCTCTCGATCGGGGGCATCCTGGCCCTCACCGGCATCGTCGCCGGTGTCCTTGCCAAGGATTTCGGTGTCGCGGCACCCTTTGCGCTTCTGGCGGGCGTCCTGGTCGGTTCGGCGTGCGGACTCGTCAACGGCCTGATCGTGACGAGGCTGAACATCAATGCGCTGATTGCCACCCTGGCGACCGTGGGGATCTTCCGCGGAATCACCCAGCTCATCTCGGGCACGGGTGTCAACTCCATCGGCGACGCCTTCTCGCAGTTCGGCCAGGCCGACTTCCTGGGTCTTCAGTCGCCCTTCTGGGTGATGCTGATCGTGGTTCTTGCAGGCGCATTCGCCGTCAGCAGGGTTCGCTTCTTCCGCCAGTTCTACTACATCGGTGGCAACTCGCGGGCAGCGACGCTGTCCGGGATCAAGGTGAACCGCGTGATGCTCCTGGGATTCGTGCTCATGGGTACGCTCGCGGGGCTCGCAGGCGTGGTGAGCGCGTCACGGCTCGATGCGGCCGTCGTGACCGCTGGCACCGGTGTGGAACTCAGTGTCATCACCGCCACCGTCCTTGGCGGAGCCAGCTTGAAGGGCGGCGAGGGGACCGTCGTCGGCGGGTTCCTCGGGGTCGTGTTCATCGCCATCGTGCAGAACGCACTGATCATCTCGCGGGTGAGCGTGTTCTGGCAGGGGATCGTGATCGGCGTCGTTCTGCTCGTGGCCGTCTCTTCTGACCTGCTCGCACGTCGCGGGCGTTGACACAAAGGCGAGGTGGCCCATCGAGCACTGGAGGAGGAGAGTGGACCTAACCCCGGGCGTCTAGCCGGCCGATCGATCGGCCAACCCCACAGGGAGGATTCAATGCGCCCAAAGAACCGTTTCGGTACGTTCCTGGTGCTGGCCGCAGCCACGGTGTTGGCGGTCGGTGCATGCGGGAGCTCCAAAGCAACTGGCTCCCCAGCCGGGGCTGCGGCATCTTCAGCCGGCGCTGCAGCCGCATGTAATCCCGCGGCGTCCAACGAAGAGTACGTCTGGATTTCCCAGAACTCCACGCTTCCTCTGTTCGTTGCCCGCGATCATCCGACCCTCATGCAGGCCGGCAAGGATCTGTGCGTGAAGGTCCGGATCGCCGGCCCGACTAATATCGATCTCGCCGCGTTCATCTCGACGATCGAGACGGAGTGCGCCGCCCATCCTGCCGGCGTCATCGTCGTCGGGTGGGACCCGTCGCTCAGCGCGTCCGTCAACAAGTGCATCGACGAGAAGGTTCCAACGGTTACCGACGATGCCGATCTGCCGAATTCGAAGCGCCTGGCGTTCATCGGCACGGACTGGTACCAGATCGGTGTCCAGCAGGCTCTCGCCCAGATCGCCGACCTCAAAGCCCGCGGCCTGACGACGGGCAAGGTCGCCACGCTGTCGATCATCAACGCGGACAACATGACGGCCGCCCGCAACGGCTTCGCTGACACGCTCAAGGGCACGGGCATCACGATCGTCACCAACGAAGACGACGGCGGCGCGTCGGATCAGGCGGCTTCGAAGACGGCTGCCCTGCTGGCTGCCTATCCTGATCTGACCGGCTTCGCCGGCTTCGACTCCGAGAGCGGCGCTGGCATCGTGACCGCCCTCGACGAGGCAAACAAGGCCGGCAAGTACACCGTCACGGCAATGGAGCAGTCGCCGGAGTTTTTCAAGACCGTCAAGGACGGGAAGGTCACCGCCATCGTCATCCAGAAGCGCGAGCTCTTCACGTACTACGCGGTCAAGATGCTGTACGACTTCAATCACAACAACTTCACGATCGCCGGGCTCGACAAGTGGGGAACCAGCACGATCCCCCGGTATCTCGATACGGGCCTCGTGATGGTCACCAAGGACAACGTCGACCAGGTCCTAGCCGCGCAGAAGTAGCGCATTCGCGCATCACCAACCGGGCCCGAGAGCTCCTCCCCGGGCCCGGTTACCCATTCCAGGAGGTTTCGATGTCTGGTCGACTGTCCGGCAAGCGGGCGGCCGTGACGGGGGCGGGCAGTGGGATCGGACGGGCCATCGCCCTCCGGTACGCGCGCGAGGGTGCGCGAGTCGCGGCGATCGGTCGAACCCAGTCGTCCCTGGACACCCTTGCCGCGGAAGCGGACGGGGTCA
>JAJYJR010000081.1 GCA_021789355.1 Chloroflexota bacterium
TGATGCCGCGGCCACCGCGTCCCCGCCGGCCGGGCCGCGCACGGTGACGCTGGCCGTCGAGGGCATGACCTGCGCCTCGTGTGTGAACCGGATTGAGCGCTACCTGCGCAAGGTCGACGGCGTCGAGCGGGCGAGCGTGAACCTGGCGACCGAACGAGCGTCGATCAGCGCGGACGCGCGGGTCACGATCGAGCGCCTGGTCGAGGCGGTCGAGGCCGCCGGCTACGAGGCGCGCCTGGCGGATCCCGCTGCCGCCGACGTCCGGCGCACCCCGGGCGTGGCCTCCGGTGGCGCCACCCGCACAACCGCCGTCGCCGCCGAGGAGCCGACGTTCGCCCAGCGTCACCTCGCCGACATCCGCCGCCGCCTCATCGTCGCCGCGGTCCTCACGACACCGCTCATCGTCGCGCTCGCGTCGATGACCGTGGCGCCGTTCCTGCCCCACTGGCTGACCAACCCGTGGCTCGAGCTCGCGTTCGCCACGCCCGTCCAGTTCTACGCCGGGGGCGGCTTCTACGCCGGGGCCTGGAAGGTCGCCCGCCACCGGGCCACCGACATGAACACCCTCATCGCGGTCGGGACGTCCGCCGCCTACGCCTACAGCGTCGCCGCAATCCTCGTCCCCGGGTTCTTCCGGGCAGCCGGGATTGGCACCGGGAGCCAGCCCCCGCTCTACTTCGACACTTCGTCGGCGATCATCACGCTGATCCTGCTGGGGCGGTTCCTCGAAGCTCGCGCGCGCAGCCACACATCGGACGCCATCAAGCGGCTCATCGGCCTCCAGCCGCGGACCGCGCGCGTCCTGCGCGATGGGCGGGAATACGACATCGCGATCGAGGAGGTCGTGGTCGGCGACCTTCTGCGGGTCCGACCGGGCGAGAAGGTGCCAGTCGACGGCATCGTCCGCGACGGCCTGTCCGCCGTCGACGAGAGCATGGTGACCGGCGAGAGCATGCCGGTCACCAAGGGCGCCGGGGACGAGGTGATCGGCGGCACGATGAATGGCTCGGGGAGCTTCTCATTCGAGGCGCGGCGGGTCGGCCGGGACACCGTCCTCGCGCAGATCGTCCGCCTCGTCCAGGATGCCCAGGGCAGCAAGGCCCCCATCCAGCGCCTGGCCGACGCGGTCACGGGCTACTTCGTCCCGGCCGTCCTGCTCGTCGCCGCGGTCACGTTCGGCGTCTGGTTCGTCTTCGGTCCGCCACCGGCCTTCAATCTCGCGCTCCTCAACATGGTCGCGGTCCTGATCATCGCCTGCCCCTGTGCGCTTGGGCTGGCCACGCCGACCTCGATCATGGTCGGGACCGGCAAGGGCGCCGAGAACGGCATCCTCTTCCGCAACGCGGAGGCGCTCGAGCGCTTGCAGCAGGTCCGGGCGGTGGTCCTCGACAAGACCGGCACCCTCACCGAGGGTCGGCCACGCGTCACGGACGTGGTGCGGGCGGACGACGCGCCCGGCGAGGACGAGCTGCTCGAGCTCGTGGCGGCGGCTGAGCGCGGCTCCGAGCACCCGCTCGGCGAGGCCATCGTGCGCTTCGCGGCTGAGGAGCGCGGCATCGCGCTGCCCGAGGCGAGCGGTTTCGAATCGACCGGCGGCCAGGGCATCCGGGCCCGCGTCGTCGCGCACGACGTCATCGTCGGGCGGGCCGGCTACCTCGAGACCGCGGGCATCGACCTGATGGCGCTGCGGTCCGCCGCCCAGGGCCTCGCATCGCTCGGCAAGACGCCCGTCTACGTCGGGATCGACGGCCGCGCGGCTGCGGTCGTGGCCATCGCCGACACACTCAAGGCCGGCTCGACCGCGGCCGTCGCCGAGCTTCACTGGCTCGGCCTGCAGGTGGTCATGCTGACCGGCGACAACGAGACGACGGCGCGGGCGATCGCCCGACAGGCCGGGGTCGACCGCGTGCTCGCCGACGTCCGTCCCGACGAGAAGGCGGCCCAGGTCCGGAGCCTGCAGGCCAAGGGCACGCTCGTGGCCATGGTCGGCGACGGGGTGAATGACGCCCCGGCCCTCGCCCAGGCCGACGTCGGGATTGCCATCGGCACCGGCACCGACGTCGCGATCGAGTCGGCCGCCGTCACCCTCATGAGCGGCGACCTGCGCGGACTCGTCACCGCCATCGCGCTGTCGCGCTCGACGATGCGCAACATCCGCCAGAACCTGTTCTGGGCGTTCGCCTACAACACGGCCCTCATCCCCCTGGCCGCCGGAGCCTTGTATCCCTTCACCGGGATCCTCCTCGACCCGATCTTCGCCGCGGCGGCGATGGCGCTCTCGAGCGTCACCGTCGTCTCCAATGCGCTGCGACTGCGGCGGTTCCGGCCGACGCCGGTGCGCGCTGCCCTGCCCGCGATCCGAGAGGCCGCCGGCGCGTCCGTGCACTGAAGGGTCGGCGCGTCGCCGCCCGAGCTCGCGGCGACAGCTGGCACACACGACGGCGCGACCGAGGCGCTCACGAGGTTCTCAGCGGATCTTCATCGCGCTCACCGGATCGGCGCGTAGCGTCAACTCCAGCGGGATGGCCTGCGAGTCGCCCGCATCGAAGGAGAAGAAGGTTCGATGGATCTCGGTGCGTTCCTGCCGTTCCTGCTCGGGATCGGCTTCCTTGTCTTCATGGTTGGCATGCACGGCTCGGGCTCAGGCATGCACGGTGGTGCGCACGCCGGCCAGGGGGGCATGTCGCGCGACCACGATACCAGCGCAGCTGGTGTCCCCGGCACGGGCACTGGCGACCCTGGCACGGGCGCTGGCACGCATGGGCCGCACGACGCGGACCCCGACGCCAGTAGCGCCGCTGGGCACCGGCACGGCTGCTGAGCTGCCTGCCTGACGCAGGCGGAGCCGCCCGAACGCCACCCCTCTACTACTAACCCGTAGTACCATCGAGTCGCCATCAATCGGCGGCCGGCGCGGAAGGACGGAAGCCCCCAACGGGCCGACTCGACGTCGACTGCCGGGGCGGCTCGCGAGGTGTCCATGGCTGAGGGCCGCATGGGGTCACCGCAGCGTCGGGCTCGTCGACCCGGATTGACGAGCCCGTGAGCGACGAACTTCTGGTCCTCCTGCTCCTGGCCCTGCCCCTCGCTGGCTTCGTCGTGACGGCGCTGATCGGGCGCCGCCTGGGCCCGGGGGTGTGGGTGATCCCCGTCGGATCGGTCGTGGCGACGTGGGTGCTGGCGATGGTGGTCGGTGCCCGGGCGCTGACGGGTTCGTACGGACCGGCCGGCCTGCAGTTCACGCTCTACCGCTGGATCCCGACGGGGCTGCTCGGGGCGCACCAGTTCGGCGTCGACGCGAACTTCGCGGTGGACGGGCTGACGGCCGTTCTGCTCATCGTGGTGACGACGGTGGGCATGCTCGTGCACGTCTACTCGATCGGCTACATGGCCCACGACCCGGGCCAATGGCGCTTCTTCGCCTATCTCAACTTCTTCATGTTCAGCATGCTGCTGTTGGTGCTGGCCGGGAACTTCCTGCTGCTCTTCGCGGGCTGGGAGCTCGTGGGCCTCTCAAGCTACCTGCTGATCGGGTTCTGGTACCGCCGGCGGAGCGCCGCCTTCGCTGCCAAGAAGGCGTTCCTGGTCAACCGCGTGGGCGACGTGGGGTTCATCCTCGGGATCTTCGCCATCGCGACCACGGTCGGCTCGCTCAACTTCGGCGAGGTCTTCGTGAAGCTGCCGCAGTTGGTGGCGAGCGGGCAGCTCCCAGCCTGGCAGGTGACCGGCATCGCGCTGCTCCTCTTGTGTGGCGCCGTGGGCAAGAGCGCCCAGTTCCCGCTCCACGTCTGGCTGCCCGATGCGATGGAGGGCCCGACCCCGGTGTCGGCCCTCATCCACGCCGCCACCATGGTCAACGCGGGGGTGTATCTCGTCGCCCGGGCCAGCCCGATCTTCAGCCTCGTGCCGGACGCAATGGTGGCGGTGGCCGCGGTCGGCATCTTCACCGCGATCCTGGCCGCCTCGATCGCGCTCACCCAGACCGACATCAAGCGGGTGCTGGCCTACTCGACGCTCTCTCAGCTCGGCTACATGTTCGCGGCACTCGGCGTCGGCGCCTACACGGCGGCGATCTTCCACCTGCTTGCCCAGGGCTTCACGAAGGGCCTGCTCTTCCTTGACGCGGGCTCGGTGATTCACGGCGTCCGCGACGAGCAGGACATGAACCGGATGGGCGGGCTGTGGCGCAAGATGCCGATCACTCACGCGACCATGCTCGTCGGCGCGCTCGCGATGGCCGGGCTGCCGCCGCTCGTGCCGTTCTTCAGCAAGGACGAAATCCTGGCTGCGAGCTTCCGGAGCGGCTTCTACTGGGTCTGGGCGCTCGGCGTCCTCGTGGCGGGCATGACCGCCTTCTACATGTTCCGGCTCATGGGCAAGACGTTCTACGGCCCGAACCACGTCGACGCCGATGTCCACCCACATGAGTCACCGCCGACAATGTGGGTCCCGCTCGTCCTCCTGGCGATCCCGATCCCGCTGCTCGGACTCGTCCTCGGTGTGCCGCCCGACGCCGGGCTCGTCCACCGGTGGCTCGACCCGGTCTTCGCCCCGGCCGAGGCGACGCTCGTCCGGGTTCCGGAGACGTTTCAGTTCCTCGGTCTCGACGGCGGGCTCGTGGTCGTTAGCGTGGCCGTGGCAACGCTGGGGCTGGTGATCGCCATTCGGCTCTTCGGCGCGCGCCTGCCGGGGCGCGATGTCGAACCGCAGGCGAGCGCGGTCGAGACGCTCACCCGAACCCTGCGGCCTCTCTACGTCGGCTCGGCCAACAAGTGGTGGTTCGACGCGCTCTACGAGCTCCTCTTCTACCGCGTCGGCGGCCGGTTCGCCCGAGCGGCCTGGTGGTTCGACGGCCACGTCATCGACGCTACCGTCGAGGGGGTGGCCCGCCTCGCGCAGCGCTCCGGGCACGGGCTGCGGCGGATCCAGACCGGGAGGGTTCAGAACTACGCGCTCGGGATCGCGATCGGGCTCATCGCGATGGCGGTCGGATACCTGTGGATCGCCGCCCGATGATGGTGGCGCTCCCGGGCACGACGTCGTTCCAGCGGGGGAGCGCCATCATCGTGAGTCGATCAGTGGCGATAGCCCTGGGCCCAGCGGCTGCCGCCGCCCGGGTTGTGGCGGAAGCCGCTGATGCCGACCTCCCCCTCGGCCATGTCGGCCGGGTTGCGGAGGACCTCTGGTTGACCGTCGCCGAGGTCACCGGGCCATTCGGCCAGGTTCCAGCGTGGGACGTCGGGCTCGGCGGGGATCGGGTCGACTCCGGCCCACTCGTAGCGGCTCCACTCGTGATAGGCGCGGTGCGTGCTGTTGACTGTCATGTCGGGACCTCCTTGGTGTTGTCCACCTCGAAGCTTCGCGGAGCGGGCTGAGAGGGACGTGATGGCCGACTGACAGGCAGCTGTGAAGTCGCGTGTCCTCTCTGGGTGGTGGCGGGCCGCGAGGGTCAATCTGAGGTCAGGGGGTGGCACAGGAGGAATGCCGTCGATGGAACCGATCGCAGTCGTGATCGTTGTCGCGCTCGTTGTCGTCGCCGCCGTCATGGGGGTGGCGATGTACAACGGCCTCGTGGGGCGGCGGCTTCGGGTCGTCGCGGCGTGGGCGCAGATCGACGTCGGGCTGAAGCGCCGCCACGATCTCGTCCCGAACCTCGTCAACGCCGTGAAGGGGTACATGGCCTTCGAGCAGACGGTCCTCGAGCGGGTCGCGCAGGCTCGCGCCCGCGCGATCGCGGCGGGCGGACAGGGGCGCGCGGCGCAGGCAATCGCCGAGAACCAGCTCACCCAGGCGCTGCGCTCACTATTCGCGGTCGTCGAGAGCTACCCCGACCTGAAGGCGAACGAGAACGTCCTCGCGCTCCAGGCGCAGCTCACGACGACCGAGGATCAGCTCGCTGGCGCCCGCGACGACTGCAACGCCGCCGTCCGCGCCTACAACACGGCCATCGCCACGTTCCCGGCGGCCCTGATGGCGGGCCGGATGGGCTTCTCCAAGCGTGAATTCTTCGCGGCCGAGCCGGAGGCAGAGCATGTCCCGGCGGTCGAGATCGGCCCGATGTGAGCCCGCCCAGTCGTGGGGTTGCCACGGAGTGGTCGTCCTGCGCGAGTCTCAAACTGCAGGGGTAGCTGGCCGCTCCCGGAGGGAGGAGCGGCGTGCGCAGTGAAGGCGCCAGGCCCACGAAGCGACGGCTCGCAAGAGCCGTGGGCGAGACGCGCTGGCTTGCCAGGACGCTCCGGCGCGTCACTCGTCTGCGTCGGCCACTTCGCAGATGCCCGGATCCACCGGCGGCTGCGCCGCAGCGACCCGTTCCGCGTCGAGCTGGGCCTTGATGTCGGGGTAGGCGTCGCCGAGACAGCATGAGCAGCTCTCGTACCAGCGCCGCATGCCTTCGTCGATGATCGGCAGCGTCACGGCCGTCCCGTGGGTCGCCGGCGCGGTGGCCGCATCGGCGGCGACCTCCGCAGGCGCCGGGTAGGTCTGGGGATCCTCGAGGAAGGCCCGGCGGCAGCCGGTCCGGCCGAACACGTAGGTCCGGCCGTCCCCGTTCGACGGTAAGGCCGCTCGCCTCGGCGGTCGCGACGTGGACCGCCATGCCACAGACCGGATCGATCATCGTGGATGGCCTGGCGGTCATCGGTGATCTCTCACTGCGACCGGGCGAGGGCCACAAGCGGAGCCGACCCGCCGGTCGATGCTGTCGCACAGCGCGCGCAGCCGCGCGCCCGCATCCGCAGCCGCCAGGCGAGCGTGGCCGCGAGCAGCGCGAGCGAGGCCCCACCGATGACCGGCTGCAGGGGCGCGAATACGTTGAGGGCGCCCGACACGCCCAGAACGCTGACGATGATCTTGTTGCAGATCGGGCAGCCGATCGCGAGGTACGAGGCGATGCCGCCGAGTGTCGCCCGGCCACCTCCCGCGTCGGCGTGGGCGTCCAGCGCAGCTGGGCCGCGACGGGAGACGTGCGTCGCCAGAAGCAGCCCGGCGAGCGGCGCCGAGGCCAGCCAGACGGCGACGTTCACAGGCCCGGTGGGGGTCATCCGCGTGAAGAACGGGTTCGGGATGACCGCCGACGGGACGCCGAGCACGAGCGCAACGAGCAACGTGCCCGCCGCGGCAGCGAGCCAGAATGATCGATCGAGCGTTGCCGTCAACCGCCTGACGTCCTGTGCCACGGTTTCCTCTTGCGCGCCTGAGTGCGCGCATCGTACGACCCCTCAGTAGTCCGTGCCGGACTCAGATCTGGACCGCCGGTTCGGCGTTGGGCAGGAGGTCTCATCCAGACTTCTGAGGAAGCCATCAGCCTGCGCTCATCCCGATCTCAGCAAGGTTCGCAAGCTTCCGAGATGGAATTCAAATGCGGTGGCCAACTCGGAGGGAGACGGCTCGCAACGTGACTTCGCCTCAATGATGGGCCGGCGTGCCCAGCGCCCCGGACTCGTCCGCTCTGCGACTCGGCGACGCTGGCTCCCTCGTCTAGCGCTTCTCCTCCTCTTCGTGCCCCTGCTGGCCGGCGCGTTCGACGGGCCTCAGGTGGCCAAGGGCGATGACTTCTCGGACGCCCTCGCTCAGCAGAAGGCGCTCTCCGCCAGGATCGCCGCCGAGCGCGCCCAGATGTCCCGGCTTTCGACGATGCAGTCGAACCTCTCCGCGGAGATCGCCTCCACCCGCAACGACCTCAACACGATCTCGGCGAGCCTTGGTGAGCTCCAGAACCAGGTGACGAAGCTGACGGCGGCGGCTGCCGTAGTGCAGGCGAACTACGCGGCCGCAGTGGCCAGCCTGACCGACCTCAACAATCAACTCGCCGCCATCGAAGACGCGGAGCAGCAGAACGCCGCCCGGCTTCAGCAGCGCAAGGACCTCCTCGCCAGCCGCGTTCGCGCTGCCTACCAGGCCGATCAGACGCCGCTGCTCGAGACGATCCTGTCGGCGCAGTCCTTCGCCGACGTGGTCTCCGACGTGAGCGACTACCTCGACATGAGCCAAGAGGACCAGGCGCTCGCAGCTCAGATCGTCCACGACCAGCAGGTCCTCGCGACGCTCCACCTGGAGACGACGACCGCCCGGGACGCGACCAACCAGGCCCGCCTGGACATCGCCGCTCAGAAGAAGGAGCTCGACCTCCAGATGACGAATCTGCGCCAGGCCCAGGCGCAGATCAAGGCGCTGCAGGCGGCCACCGCGCGGGCCCTAACCTCCCAGCTGACAGTCCAGGGCAAGCTGGCGAGGAACAAGAAGGCCCTCGCCGCCGCCCTCGCTGAGAACGGCAGGGCCCAGGCGGCGCTCAAGAGGCAGATCGACAAGCTCGTCGCCGCCCAGTTCGCCAACGGCAATATCCCGTCGGTCTACAACGGCACTCTCGAATGGCCGATGGGGGGAGTGATCAGCCAGCCCTTCGGCTGCACCGGTGTCCCCCAGGAGCCGCCGTTGGGCTCATGCGCCCACTTCCACCAGGCGATCGACATCGTCGCCCCGTACGGCACCCCGGTCCGCGCGGCCGGCAGTGGGACCGTCGTCTTCGTCGGCTACAACCCATACGACGCGCCGCCCCAGGCCTGGATCGTGATCATCGCCCACGCCTCGAACCTGCAGACGTGGTATGCCCACATGCAGCCCAGCGCGCCTTCTGGGATCTACCGCGGGGCCGTCGTCTCGCCGGGTGAGGTGATCGGCTACGAAGGCAGCACCGGGCACTCCACGGGAGCACATCTGGACTGGCGAGTGGAGCTCAACGGTCTATTCATGGACCCGAGGCTCTTCGTCTGAAAGGGGCCGCACGGCACCTGCTACCCGCCGAGCCCTTGTGCAGCCTGACGAGCCGTTCACCGGCGCGTTTGATGGATGACACTGGGCTCAGCCCCGGGGCGCCGGATTCGGCCATACCGACGGCGCCGGCGCTCCGACGCAGCCCGCTTCAGCAACGAAACGAACGATTGCTGCTGGCCGTTGTCGCCGTCTACGTGATCCTGCTCTCCGGTCTCATGATCGTGAGAGGTATCGCGGTCACACCTGATGTCGTCGCGGTCGCGCTCGGGTTGGCTGCGGTCGTCCTCGGACGCGGCCGGCTCTTTCTTCGCGACTGGATCCCATTCCTGGTGCTCTTCTTCGCCTACGAGCTGATGCGCGGGTACGCCGACCAGTTCGGCCAGCAGGTCCACGTCCTCGACGTCATCGCGCTCGAACGGGCGCTATTCGGCGGTCAGCTACCCACGACCATCCTGCAGGCCTGGCTCCATCCGAAGTCCGGCGTCGATCCTTGGGCCGTCGCGGCGACGGTCGTCTACTTCCTCCATTTCCCGCTGCCGCTCGCGGTCGGCTTCCTCCTCTGGCTTCGGCGGCGCGCCGCCTACTACGACTTCGTGGCAGCGCTCGTCGTCCTGTCCATGGCCGCGTTCATCACGTATGTCTTGCTGCCAGTGGCGCCCCCATGGTGGGCGGAGCAGCGAGGCTACCTGCCGCCTGGAGCCGTGCTGCCGCTGAAGGAGTTCGGCTTTCAAGCCTTGGCGACGACCTTCGGATTCGACGGGCGCTATGTCTATAGCTACGCCTTCTACAACATCAACCCCAATCAGCTCGCCGCAATCCCGTCGCTTCACGCGGCGTATCCGTTCCTGGCGTTCCTCGTTGCCCGGCACTACTTCGGGCGGGCGGGCTGGCTGATGCTCCTGTACTCGGCGGTAGTCTGGTTCTCGATCGTCTACCTCGGCGAACACTATGTCGTCGACGCCATGGCGGGCGTGCTGTACGCGAGTCTGGCCTACTGGTTGGTGCTTCACGCCCGAACAGTCATCCGCGTTGTTGCCGAGATCTGGCCGAGCGCGGCAATCGCAGGTGCCTTGCCTAGCGGCTCGGCGGGCCAGGATGTTCAGAGCCGGCGATCGAGCTTTGTCCACATCGCTCAGGGAGGCGCGTCATGTGCACTTGGGGTTGCGGCCGCGGCGGCGATGGTCACGACCGCGTTCGCTGGCGGTCCGAGATCGCCGTTGTACTTGCTTCCCTGGCTCGCGATCCTGCTCGGTCTCTGGCGAGCGTCGATGGCGTTTCGACATGATTGACAGTGTCAGATCCCCGGCCGGCTTCCTGCCGACGGGCGATCTCCGCCGGACGCCAGGGCCGGGTCGCCGGCCCGCAATGACGCCGCCAGCGGACTTCGCGACGACGTCCCCCTCTCCAGCCTGTCCCGCAGCGTCATGGTTGGCCGACGAACGCCATCGCACGGGGCGCACCGTCGCCCACCGCGACGACGCACACGCCTCCGCTCATCCGTCGGACTGACTCTTCTCCAAGGCGTGGCCTGCCGGCGGCTCTCCACGATTGCCCGAACCGACCAGCTGTACGTACCGGGCGGGAGTTGGCAGGACACCCAAGCAGGGCAGCCGTCGACCAACCGGGACGAGAGAACCGGGCCGTCTCGTCGGCATTGCCGTTAGGCTTTCGGGTCGCACGGCCTCTCTCGCTCGGGCGACCAGATTCCTCAACCGGTCGCGAACAGCCGGTACAGCAGGGCGGCGAGCACGGCGAAGGCCGCGAGCCAAAGGATGACCGTGCCTCGGCCGGCGGTGCGGCCCAGGAACGAGCGGGCGAGGGGGACGGTGGCGATCGCCAGGCCGCCGTAGAGGAGGTGGAGGCCATCCGCCGGTCGGCCTCCCTCGCCAAACACCACAAGCCCGCTCGTGGCGGCGACGATCAGCAGGGCGACGACGGCGGCCTGGAACCGCTCGTCTGGGCCGGGAGTCCCCGGGCGAACGAGGGCGACGGCCGTCCAGACGAGGCCGATCGCGATGCCGAGGACCGCTGCGTAGGCCAGGAGGTGGTGGATCGGCTCCATGTCCCGAGCTACCGTGGTGGGCCCGGCCGACCGTCCGGATCGACCGGGCCCGACTGCGAGCGACTCAGTGGTGCATGTGCCCGCTCGACTCGTGGCTGGGATGACCGTAGCGGTGGGGGTCCTTCAGGAACGCCTTATGGCAGCCCTCGCTGCAGAAGTAGAAGGTCTGGCCCTCATGCTCCTCGTGCGCCGCCGCGTCCTCGGGGCGAATCTCCATGCCGCAGACGGGATCCTTGACCTTGTCGGCCATGCGTCGACCTCCTGTGCGAATTGGGTAGAACGGTTCGGGTGAGCCGACAGGCGGTCGGCTTCCGATCCATGTGGTGGGCGTGGCACCGACCGCGAATACTCGCCGTGTCGAGCTGCCCTGAGCGCTCACACGTGCCACCAGGGCCGAAGCGGGAGCCGCGCCGGGCCGCCCGCCTCGGGCCGGGCGAGGAGCAGCTGGACGACGTCGAGCGAGCCATCGTCGAACCCGCGTCGAGCGGCCGCCATGTACAGCCGCCAGGTGCGATACACCTCCTCGCCGGCGACCTCACGCGCCCGCTCGGCCGACGCTTCCAGACGCTCGACCCACGCCTTGAGCGTGAGGGCGTAGTGCGGGCGCAGCCGCTGGACGTCGAGCAGCTCGAAGCCGGCGCGCCGGCGAAGCCGATGGCATCCTCGACCGTCACGAGCTCGCCGTCGGGAAACACGTAGCGACCGACGAAGCCGCCATCGCCGAAGCGCGTCCAGTGCGGGCGGCGCGCGCCACCGGGGGCGGTCGTCGCGATCCCGTGGTTGAGGAACAGGCCGCCCGGCCGGAGCGCCCGGAAGGCGGCCCGGAAGTACTCGGCGAGACGGCTGCCGCCGACGTGCTCGAACATCCCGATCGACGCGACGGCGTCGAACGTTCCGAGCCTGGCAAGATCCCGATAGTCGCGCACGGTGACGAGTGAGCGGCCCTCGAGGTCACGCCGCCTGATCTCGTCCGACGCCCGCTCGGCCTGCTTCGCGCTCAGCGTGATCCCCGTTGCCTCGACGCCGTGCCGTTCCGCGGCGAAGACGACGAGCGAGCCCCAGCCGCAGCCGATGTCGAGCAGGCGCATCCCGGGCCCGAGCCGGAGCTTGCGGCAGATGAGGTCGAGCTTGGCTTCCTGGGCGTCGTCGAGGCTGGTCTCGGCGGTCTCGAAATAGGCGCACGAATACGTCAGCCGGCGATCGAGCCAGAGCGCGTAGAACTCGTTGCCGACGTCGTAGTGGAAGCGCACCGCGGCGAGGTCTCGGGCCCGGGAGTGAGGGCGACCGGTCAGTCGGGCCCGGCGACGCAGAGCCGGCGCGCGTGCGGCGCCTCGTCGCAGCTCGAGCCCCAGTCGCATGAGTCTCGGCGCGACCCGGGCGAGTGCGCGAACGTCGAACGATCGACCGCCGTCAACGGCCACCCAGATGTCGCCTTCGATGTCGATGTCGCCCCGGAGGTAGGCCTCGCCGAAGGCATCGGGTGACGGCGGCCACAGCAGGCGGGCGAGCGCGTCGGGTCCATTGACCACGATCCGAGCAGCGGGAGCCGCCTCGGGGCGTGAGTCTCCTGCGAGCGCGAGCCGAAGGCGTCCTCCCGGATTGAGTGCTCGGCCAGCGAGCGCGAGCGCCTCTCGTGCGATCGCGAGCCGGTGGAGATCTCGCTCGGTCGCGGCCAACAACCCGGATGGAGATCGGGCACCTGCCCGGCCGCCACTCTCGAGGATGTCCTTCGGGTTCTCGGTCATGTGCCGGGCCATCTTCGTCTCATAGCCCTCGAGGTAGAGCCTGCCCCACAATCGGGCGAGACTTCGCGGAGTCCACGAGTAGCGCAACTCCACCCGCGTCCCATCGGCCGTTCCGGCGAGCGAGTACGTCATTCGGCTCGCGCCGGAGCCCATGATCCCGATCCGCTTGCGGGCCACCATGTCTCCAATCCATCGCTGCGGCGGAACCGCCTAGGCGACCGTCCAGTCCGTCGTCATCTGGAAGGGCCCGAACTTGAAGAGCACGACGACCGTCTCGCCCTGACGCGATGGGTGATCTGGGGGGTTCTCAACGGCTTCCATCGGATCGATGACGGGTCAGTTCGCGATCGTGGCGATGGAGTCGAAGACCTCGGCGATCGGCCTCCGGATGGTCGTGGTGGCCGCGACCTCGTCCATGATCGATGCCTCCTCTCACCCTCGCGCGGGGGCGAGCCGACATCCGCGTGTCGGATGCTCCTGGCCGGGAGAGTGAACGTGCCCTCTGAATCGATCATGAGGTGCTCCTGAGAAAAGCGTGCGGAAGTCAGCGGCGGTTTTGCGAGCGTCGCCCGCGCGTCCGCCCCTGCGTTGCCTGGCCGCGAGGCAGATCACTGCGCGCCGTACCGCCGGATCCCCTCGAGCTTCGTGCGCTTGAGGAGCAGCGCGTTGACCGCCACGAGGAACGAGCTGCCGGCCATGCTGATGGCCGCGATCTCGGGGCTCAACAGGAGCCCGATGGACGGGTAGAAGACGCCGGCGGCGATCGGGAAGGCGACCGTGTTGTAGCCGACCGCCCAGAACAGGTTCTGGCGCATCTTGCGGACCGTCGCTCGCGACAGCGCGATCGCACCGAGGACGTCGGCCGGGTCACTCTTCATGAGCACAACGTCGGCGGCTTCGACCGCCACGTCGGTGCCGGCGCCGATGGCCACGCCCACGTCGGCCTGGACGAGTGCCGGGGCGTCGTTGATCCCATCCCCGACCATCGCCACGAGCGCGCCGGCCGCCTGGAGCTCCTTGACCTTGTCCGCCTTCTGGCCGGGCAGCACCTCGGCAAACACGGTGTCGATGCCGAGTTCGGCGCCGATCCGCTCGGCGGTGGCGCGGTTGTCGCCGGTGAGCATCGCCACCCGGACGCCGATCCGATGGAGGCGCTCGATGGCCTCGCGAGCGGAGGGCCGAACGGCATCGGCGATCGCGATGATCCC
>JAJYJR010000890.1 GCA_021789355.1 Chloroflexota bacterium
TCGGCACAGGCAGGTGCGGGTTCGCCGGGATCCGCCCGCCGACGTCGATGAACGTCCAGAGGAAGTTCTCGCTGAAGCCCTTCCCGGCGGCGATGTTCCGGGCGATGTCGACGTAGTACGCGCTGTCGGGGTACGCGGGGTCCGGGTTGATCGCGGCCAGGACGGCGCGGATCGCGAGCGCGAGCAGGAACAGCGCGATCGGGACGGCGGCGACGGACGCTGCGGTGCCGAGACGACGTGCCGCGGCGTGGCCGGTTCCGGATCCCGCCGCTCCGGATCCCGCCGCTCCGGGTCCTGTGTCGCCGGGTCCTGCCTGCCCAGCATCCGTCAGCATGCGGGCCATTATCAGGGGGCCGGAACCGGCAGTTGGATCGACCGCGCCAGAGGAGATGGCGCCAGGTCGAGGGGGCGAGCCGACGATGAACGTGTCGTCGGGATCGCCGCAGCGCGGAAGGTCGCGCCAGGTCGCGGTCGTGAGCCACGATGAACTCGTCGCCAGGGTTGCGGTCGCCCGGGACGACGGCGCGAAAACGGCGCGGCCGAGGCGCGCACCGGCGCCAAGCCGGGGTGAAGTGCGCGATACGTGCCGGCAGGGACAATCGGGCGGTGGAGGACCAGCGGGCGGGCGCCGCTCTTCGCGCGCTCCGGCTTCGACGGAACTGGCGCCAGTCTGACGTCGCGGCGCGGGCGCGCGTGTCGGCATCGACGGTCTCGCGGCTCGAGCGCGGGCACCCGGAGAAGCTGTCGCTGGCGACGATTCGGGCCGTCGGCGCGGCTCTGGACCTGCGATTCGACCTGGTGCCTCGCTGGCGCGGCGGTGACCTGGATCGGCTGCTGAACGCCCGCCACTCCGCCATGCACGAAGCCGTTGCCCGGATGTTCGGGCAGATGCCGGCATGGTCGGTCGCGGCGGAGGTGAGCTTCGCTGTTTACGCCGAGCGCGGGGTCGTGGACGTGCTCGCCTGGCACGCGGGTGCGCGCGTGCTGCTCGTCGTCGAGCTCAAGACCGAGTTGGTGGACGTGCAGGAGGTCCTGGGCACGCTCGATCGGAAGCGCCGCCTGGCGCCCGTGATCGGCCGCGAGCGGGGCTGGGTGCCCGCGCAGGTCGGCACGTGGCTGCTGCTCGCCGAGAGCACCACGAACCGCGATCGAGTCCGTGCCCACGGGGCCGTGCTTCGAGGTGCGTGCCCCGCCGGCGGCCTCGAGATTCGGCGATGGCTCGCAGCCCCAGCCGGTCCGATTCGCGCCCTCTCATTCCTCGCGGCTCCTCAGCAGGCCGGTGGATCGCCGCGGCCCGGGCTGCGGGACGGTCATGGCCGGAACGCTATGTCACCGTTTGCGTCGCGGAAGCGAGTTCGGCGTCCACGCGACGTCGGCGATGCGGGCTCCAGCCACGCGCCCGCGGCGATTCGTGCGTGACGAGCAGCGGAGGGCTGCTCGCGCGCGGAGATGGGCGGGGCGAGCAGCGCCTCGGGCGGGGCGGCGACGAGGCACCGGCCGGATAACCGTCCCACCGTGACCGTTCCGCACCAAATTGGCCGCGTACGGGCGATAACGTGCTCCGGGTGAATGCGGCGCTGCGGACGGGCAGTGGTGACGGCGTCGCGCGACTCGCAGCCCAGCGGCCCGCCCCTGCGCGAGTCGCGCGGCCGAACGTCACGCCGCGCGTGATCGCCGCCCAGCGGCCCGCCCCTGCGCGAGGCACGCGGCCGAACGTCACGGCGTCGCGACTCGCAGCCCAGCGTCACGGCGCCGCGATCTCCCCCGAGGCCTACGGCGCGGCGCCGCAGCGCGTGTCGCCGGGCGCCAGGCAGACCGCGTACAGCGCCGCCTCGGGCGCCGCGGCGAGCGGCCCCGTGTCGCTTCCGCTCCCCACGGCCGCCGGCACCACGGCCAGCGGCGCTGACAGCCAGGACGGATGGATCGTGCCGGCGAGGACCGGCTCGAGCGACGGCACGACGTAGGGCTTCTCGAGGATGAGCCAGCGCACGCCGTAGCGCGCCGCGGCTGTCTCGACGACGGACAGCGAGTCGTACGGAATCGGGATCCCGGCGATGCCCCACCGATACCAGTACGCGCCCGGATCGGGGCTCATGAGCCGGTCGCTGGCCGCGATCGGGTGCGCGGCCATGAGGGACTCGCGGTTCGCCGTGTCCGTGCTCCACACCGACGTGACCTTCCAGGTCCCGAACACGCCGAGGGCCCACGCCACGCCGATCGCGATGACCGTGAAGTTGCGCGCGGCGCGCGGCGCGTCCCAGTTCGGGCGTCGATCGGCCACCCAGCGCACGGCCGCCGCGATCCCCACGACCGACAGCAGGTACGCCTGCGGCACGAGCGCCATCCCCGAGTGGAGCGCCATCCCGAAGGGCAGGTGCACGGCGAAGACCAGGGCGCTGAAGACGAAGAACGTGATCCCGTAGATGAGCCATGGCCGGAACGCCGGCGAGCGCCGGTGGATCCATGCTCCGATGAGGCAGAACGGCAGCAGGAAGAACCCGAGCGGGTCGCCGGCCAGCACCTGGATCGCCGCCACGAGGCCGCCGATCCGGCTCGCGAGCAGCGGCCCCACTCCCTGCGCGAAGAAGGTCGCCGGGCTCGTGACCGCGCTGACGCTGAACTGCTCGTTGTACGTGGTGATCCACAGGATCCGGCCGCTCGACGAGGACGGGGAGATCGAGCCGAAGAGCGCCTGGTCGCGGATCCACCACGGGACCATGACGACCAGGAACAGCCCGAAGCAGGCGAGGGCCGCGACCCACCCGATGGTCGCCCGCG
>JAJYJR010000082.1 GCA_021789355.1 Chloroflexota bacterium
GGGCAACCAGCAGAAGGTCCAGTACCTCTGATAGGTTGGCAACCGGGCAACGTGGCTCGGGTTCTGGGCGCGCTCGGAGTGGACTCTCTCACGGCTTCGCTGACAGCACCACTCCCGCCAGCGGGCCGAGTTCCACCTTTGTCTCAGCGCCCTCGCCCCATGCGCGACAGATCCGATCGGTGGCCATGACCTGACGTTCGAGGCGGACTGGTAGGCCAACACGGCGCGGCTCGGATGCGAGGTTGAGCAGCACCGTCAGCGTCCTGCCGTCCTGCCGCCGTTCGTAGGCCAGAACGTCTGGGCTTTCCGTCAGCGAGTGCCAGGTTCCGTACCGCAGCGCCGGCTCCCTTTGCCGGAGCTCGATGAGAGCTCGGTAGAAGCGAAGGAGTAAGCGGTTCTGGCGTGCGCCCCACAGCATCGGCCGCCGCGCCTCCGCATGGTGTGCCCGCCCATCGCGGAAGACGCTCTGCCGCTGCGAGAGCCCGACCTCAGTGCCGTAGTAGATGATCGGTGGACCTGTGAGCGTGAACTGGCAGAGCGCGGCCGCCCTCAGCCGTGCCACGTCCCCACCCGCTGCCCAGAGGAAGCGATCCATGTCGTGGTTGTCGAGGAACGAGGGCCGCGAGAACGACGCCGGGAAATACTCCTCGTGCCGCGCGATGAAGGACGCCAGGTCGAAGGCGTCCCAGCGCCCTGTGGCGAACGTCGCCCGCAGCGCCTCTGACAACCCGAAATCGAGGCAGCCATCCAGCACTCCGGCGAAGCTCAGCTGGACGGCCGGGCTTTCGACCACCTCACCGAAGGTCCAGCAGTGGGGCTTGGCTGCGCGGGTCTCACGGCGGAACTTGGCCCAGAAGTCGGGCGTGGGACCCACCGCATAGTCGACCCGGTAGCCGTCGGCGCCCAGCTCGAGCCAGCGCACGGCGGCGTCGAGGAGGTGCCGACGCAGTGATGGCTCGCGCAGGTTCAGCTTCGGGAGCCCCCGTGAGCTGAAGAAGGTGGCGTATTCGTCGGGCCAGCGCGCGAAGTCGTACCAGGCCACATACGGGCTCGCCGGATCGTGCAGGGCAGCCTGAAAGGTGGGGTGCAGCGCCGACCAGTGGTTCGGCACGAAGTCGAGGAGGACCCACATCCGCCGTGCGTGGGCCTCCGCGGCGAGCGCGACGAAGTCGTCCACGGTGCCGAGCCTGGGCTCGATCGCAAAGTAGTCGGTAGCGTCGTAGCCGTGGTACGAAGGGCTGGGGAAGATCGGGCTGAGGTAGAGCGTATTCACGCCGAGCGCACGCAGGTAGTCGAGCTTCTCTCGTAGGCCGTTGAGGGTGCCACCGAAGAAGCCGCTGAGGTCCTCCGGCTCCTGCCACGGACGACCCTCGCCCGGGAAGAAGCGATCGACGAAGACGTGGTAGATCACCGCGTCGCGCGACCAGAGAGGCGGGCTGTAGTCGTCGATCAGGATCGCGTAGCTCGCACCGCCGTCAGCTGCGACCTCGCCTGTGGGACCCTCGGCGGTGAGCCGGTACCGGACGACCGTGCCTTCCGGCTGGCCGGGGAGCGTCGCCGCGAAGGTGCGCACGTAGCCCCAGGTGAGGGTGTCCCACACGACGCCGGTCGGAGCCATCGGGATGACCTGGCTCTGCTCGCTCGACCCATGCGCGCCAGCCGGCAGGCTGCCGTCGGTCGTCCAGTACACGAAGGCCCGTTCTGCATGGTGGGCCGGTCCCACGCTGAGATAGAGCGTGATCTTCTCGCCCGGCCGTGGGTCGCGTGGCGTCCGCGCCTGACGATGGGTGACGCCTGCGCGGTCTTCCTGAATGCTGGCGACCCGTCCCTCCTGGCTCGCGAGGGCGCCGAAGATCGGTTCGGGACCGACGCGCTCGCCGGGCGACTCGCGCTCGGGGTTCATCCGCGCAGCGCGCCTCTGGTCAGCCCGGAGACGAGATAGCGCTGCATGAAGAGGAAGATGACGAGGAGAGGCACCGACCCCACGAGCGCCGCTGCTGCGAACTGCGTCCAGTGCAAGGCGAACTCGTTGTAGATGAAGCCGCGCAGGCCGAGGGGCAGCGTGTAGAGGTCGGTCGAGCTGAGGATCAGGCTGCTCAGGATGTATTCGCTGTAGAGGCCGATGAAGCTGAGCAGGAACGCGACGGCCAGCATCGGGCGGGCCAGCGGTAGCAGGATGCGTCGCAACGCTTGGAACTCCGTCGCCCCATCGACGTAGGCTGCCTCCTCCAGCTCGTGCGGGATGTTGTCGAGGTAGCCCTTGAACACCCAGGTGATGAACGCCGTGCTGCCCCCGGCGAGCACGAGGACCAAGCCGGCGAATGTATTGAGCAGCCCCAGGTGCAGGAGGATGTAGTAGTAGGCGGGGAGCGCCACCGACACAGGGAACATCTGGACGACCAGCATCGCCATCAGGCCGTGCCGGCGGCCCGTGAAGCGCAGGCGGCTGAACGCGAAGGCGGCGAGCGCGGCGATGACCGTGGCGATCGCGGCGCCGGAGAGGCACACGATCAGGCTGTTGCGCACCCAGAGCAGAAAGTCGGTCTGGCGCAAGAGCGCAACGTAGTTGTCAAGGGTGATGGAACTCGGAATGAGCGGCGAGCCGAAGAACGAGTTCTGCGCCTGCAGGGAGGCCTCGATCACCCAGTAGCCCGGCGCGAGCGAGACGAGGATGATCGCGATGATCAACACGCGCTTTGCGCTGCGCTCGGCGATCCGGCGCCAATTCCGGCGGCGCGGCGCATGCGTGAGGGTGACGTTTCCCGCCATCAGGTCAGCTCCTCGAAGGCGTGACTCATGCGCATCTGCCACAGACTGATCGCCCCGACGATCACGAAGATAATCACCGCGTATCCCGCCGCGAGGCCGAAGCGCTGGTACGTGAGGGTCAGTGAATACGTGTAGCTGGCCAGAATGTCGGTGGCCCCGGCGATCGAAGAGGTCGACGTGGAGGGTCCACCGGCGGTCAACAGGTAGATGATGTTGAAGTTGTTGAACTGGAAGGCGAAGTTCGTGATGAGGAGCGGGATCGCCATCTCCCGGAGCACCGGCAGCGTGACGTACTGAAAGCGGGCGAACCTGCCCGCCCCGTCGATGAGTGCCGCATCGATCAGCTCGTCGGGCACCGCCTGGAGCGCACCCAGACAGACAGTCATCATGAACGGGAACGTGGCCCACACGTTCACCATGACGACCGCGACCTTGGCCCAGAAGGGGTCGCTCAGCCAGGGGATGGTGGGCAGGCCCATGCTCTGAAGCGCCAAGTTGAAGTAGCCGAAGTCAGGGTTGAGGATCCCGCTCCAGGCGAGGATGGTGATCGTCCCGGGCACCGCCCAGGGCACCATGAGAAGCGTGCGGTAGACGCTCCGCTCAGGCAGCGAGCGGTCGTTCAAAAGGAGCGCGAGCACGAGCCCGACGAGGAAGCTCAGACCAGTGCTCAGGATCGCGAAGAGGACGGTCCACTCGCCTACCATGAGGAAGGTTTGATAGTCCAGCCCGCCCAGGATCGAGGCGTAGTTCGCCAGGCCGATGAGGCTGAACGACTGGAAGTGGGCGAGGCTGTAGTTGGTGAGCGAGATGTAGAGCGTGTACACGACCGGGATGAGGGTCGCGAACGTCATGAAGAAGATGGCGGGCAGGAGATAGGCATAAGGTTGAAGGTTGCGGCGGAGCGTCGGACGCGTCCGCACCGCCGCAACCCCAACCTCGTCGATGGCGACCCGGGACATCGACGAGCGCTGGTCAGTGGGTCTGCGCAGCGCGCGCAGCTGTGAGCATCGTCACCCGCCCAGCGCCGCGATCGCCTGCTTGATCTTCTGCTCGGCGCCGGCGGCGACCGCCTGCGGCGTGGCGCGCCCGTTCACCAGGAGCTGGAGCTCCGCCGCCATCGGCGTCCAGACCGTGCTCATGGCCGGCACGTTCGGCATCGGGACACCCACACTGGCGGAATGGATCACTGCCTGCGCAACGGGATCGCTGGCCACCGGATTTGCCTGCGCCAGAGCCTTCAGCACCGGCACCCGACCGGACGCGGCGTACAGCGGCGCCTCCGCGTTCTGGCTGAGGTACTTGACGAGATCCCAGGCGGCCGCCTGGTTCGGCGACTTGGCGCTGACGTAGAGACCCTGGATGCCCACGAAGGGGACCATCGGCTGGGAGCTCGTGAGGTTGGGCAGCGGCGCCACCCCGAAGTCGATGCCCTTCGACTTGAAGCCTGCGACGGCCCAGGGTCCGTCGATGATCATCGCCGCCTTGCCGTTACTGAACTCGCCCTCCATGATGTCGGTCGTGGTGGCGGGCGGGACGAGCTTCTCGGTCTGAGTCAGGCCCTGGATGAACGAGAGGCCCTGGATCGAGCCTGCACTGGTCAGGCCCAGCTGCGAGGGGTCATAGCCCGCGGGGGTGAGTTTGAAGAGGTAGCCGCCGAAGCCCGCGATGAACGCGTAGTCGTAGTAGAAGTTGGTGGTATCCCACAGGAAGCCGTACTGGCCGCCGTGGGTGAGCGACTGCGCCTGGGTCTTCAGCGCGTCCCAGGTCGTGGGGGGCGTGGAGACGAGCTTCTTGTTGTAGAAGAGGAAGTACGACTCCTCGGCGAAGGGCAGCCCGTAGAGGGCGCCCTTGTAGGTGAGCGCCGTGAGGGAGACCGGGTTGTACCCGGCCTGCTCATCCGCCGTCAGTAGACCCGACGGTACGGGCGCGAGCAGCCCGGCGGCCACGAGGCCGCCTTCCTGGTCCTGCGGCTGCATGATGATGTCCGGGCCTTGGCCGCTCGGCGCGGCGAGCTTGAACTTGTCGACCGCGTTTGCGATCTGTCCCGGATCGACGACCTTGTTGCCGGTCTTGGCCGCCCAATCGTTGGCGACCTTGACAAGCGCATCGCGCTCAGGGCTCGGGGCTGGCGGGAAGAAATCCCAGATGGTGATCGTCACTCCGCTCGGCACGGCGCCTGACGGCGCTGCGCTCACCGGTGCCACGCTCGCAGGCGCGACAGCGCTTGCCGGGGCGGTGGTGGCGCTGGGAGTCGCGCTCTTCGGCGCGACGGGCGTGGCCGTCGCGCCGCTGCTGCACGCTGCTACGATAAGCAGGGTCCCCGCCCCCAGGGCAAGGAACCGTCTCATGGGTTGCATAGTTCGATGTGCCTCCTCGATGCAAGTGATCAGGGCTATCGGCGTGATCGTTCCAACGTCCCTCAGTACTGCCAACTCACCTCCACGGAACCGTCCCCGCTGCTCGGACTGGTATAGGTGTGGTTGGACCCGTTCTCCCAGATGACGTTCCCGTTCGACTGGATGTCGATGAACTTGAACTGGAGGTTCGTGTTCGCCGGCACGCTCGCCATGCCGAACCAGGTCGGGTTGTTGGGATCGAGCAGCCGGCCAACAGCCACTGAGGCGTTCGTACTCCAGTTGCCGAGTTCGGGCACGTTGCCCGTCAGATAGATCTCGTCGCCAGGGTTGGTCGGATAGGCGTTGTCGACCTGGAAGGTCACCGCCACCTGGGGTCCAGACAGGACGTTGTACTGGATCGAGTTACTCGTTCCACCACCCGTCGTGACGGCTACCTGGTTGGTTCCTGCCGGGGCACCCGAGGGCACCTGGAAGTCAACCTCGGTGTTCGACCAGAAGACGATCGTGGCGTTGGCGCCGCCCACGCTCACCGAGCCCTGGGAGCTCCCGAAGCCCTGTCCGGTGACCGCGACCACGTTGCCCGCGCGGCCCATCACCGGGTCGACGTTGCCCACCTCTGGGCTGCCTGGCGTGGGCGCTACGTACGACCAGACGGCGGCCTGATTGGGCCCCAGGGTGAAGGCCGTCACCGGGTTGTTCCCGCCGCTGCCACTCGAGACCGTGATCGAGCCACCGCCGAGCAGGCCACCCAGAACGTCGGAATACGTGCCCGCCGGAAGCGCCGCGTACAGGCCCGTGATGTTGTAGCCCGCCGTGGTGCTCTTGTTGATCGCGGTCAGCACGACGTAGTTGAAGAACTTGCGTTCAAAGATGTACACGTCGCTGTTCAGCCAGCGCTGCTGCGGTACGCCGTAGCGCAGCGCCGGGTTCGTGGCCCGCAGCTGACTGAGCTTCTGGATGATCTGGTAGTCGCGGGTCGACTCGCTCCAGCTCGACATCATCGGGCGGTTGTATGGGTCCGCGCCGCCGCTAGTGTCGTTGTGGAGGTACTGCTCGTCGCCGTAGTAGATCGACGGAATTCCGGGCGCTGTCATGGTGAAAACGGTCGCCTCGTCCAGAAGCGTCGTGTTGTTGTCAACCGAGAGGAGCCGCGGGATGTCCTGGTTGTCGACGAAGTTGACGAGCTGGTTCTGGTACGTGAAGTCGGTCTCGTCACGACTGATGGCGTTATCCAGCTCGGTCATGCTGCCGCCGCTCGCGAACACGTCGCGGATCGCCCCGTTCAGGTCGAAGTTTTCCAACGACATCCCCGCGGTGTTCGCGAACTTCACCTCATCGGGCCAGAGCGTCGCGGAACTTCCGTCATACCACTCCCCGAAGAGAAAGACGCTCTCCTCGGCGTAGATGTGATCATCGAACGCTTTCAGCCAGCCCCCGGGGATCAACTTGACGGCATCCATGCGGATCCCATCGACCCCGTGACTGAGCCACGTGTCGACCGCGCCCCGCAGGTACTGATCGACGAGCGAGTTCTCCTGTGCCAGATCGGCGAGGTTCGCCATGTTCTCGTACTCGACCTGGTACAGATCCTCGTAGTTGCTGATGGTGCCGTTGTGGTGGAAGTAGCCGCTAGGATCGTTGTCGTACTCGGAGACCTCGGTACCGTTCTGGTAGAGGGCACCATCCTTCGCGTAGCTCGGGTTGTTGGGATCGCATGGGTTCGTGTGGTTGGGAGCAAAGTCCATGATCACGTGGATCCCGTTCGCGTGAGCGGTCTGGACCATGTTGTCGAAATCGGTCCACGTGCCGAAGTGGGGCTCGGGCACGTAGAAGTCCATCCCCCAGTAGCCGTGATACCCGGCCTGGTTCCCGCCGTTGATCACGACCGGGACGTTGACGTTCTCGACAGGGGGAGAGATCCAGATCGCCGTGACCCCCATGTTCGCGAGGTACGGGATCTCGTCGGCGATGCCCTTCCAGTCACCGCCCCAGTAGTAGTACCAGTTTGACTTGTCTGCGCTGTAAAGGTTCGGGCTGCTGGACGGATTGTCGTTGCTCGGGTCGCCGTCGTAGAAACGATCGGTGACGATCTGATAGATCACGCCGCCCGTCATGTCGGCGGTGCTCGGCAGCGAAGCGGCGCGTACCGTCCTATATGAGGCGAATGGCAGCGGTGCCGCCATGAGCATTGAGACAACGAAGGCTATGACGAGTTTCCGCACGACTGACTCATGCTTCTTTGCCCGTACCTGGGTTCGTTCCTACCCCAGGCGCCGAGGGACACACCGACGCCGCAGATCGCATTAGCGGCGCTCCTTGTGCTGCTCAACCCTCTAGCCAAGAGTCGCAGTCGATCTCGCTGAGATCGCGGCTGGCACGCGCCGCGTTGTCCCGTTGGAGCGCATTCAGTCGTGCCGGCCCACCTCCCCGGGACCTGTGTCCCCTTGACTCAGGGGCGCTGTCGATTGCCGCACGACCAGGCGTGTCTCGAAGCGGAGGTGCTCCGGGGACCGCCCGGGCTCGCCGATCATGGCGAGCAGGAGCCGCGCGGCGGCTTCACCCTTCTCGCGCACCGGCTGGTGCACCGTGGTGAGCGGCGGATCCGTGAAGCGGCTGATCGGCAGGTCATCGAACCCCGCTGCGCTGAGGTCGCCCGGCACGCGCAGCCGCAGGTGCCGTGCGGCCTGCAGCACGCCGATCGCCATCGCGTCGCTCATGGCGAGCACGGCGCTCGGCCGCAGACCGTCCTCCCAGGCGCGCAGCATCGCGGTTTCGCCGCCCTCGAAGGTGGCGGGTCCTGCCAGCACGTGTGCGTCGTCTGCGGGTACGCCGGCTGCCTCTAGTCCCGCCCGCCAGCCGCGCAGCCTGCGGTTCATGATCGACTCGACGTCGGCCGCCCTGGCAGCGGGCGACTGCGGCTCGATGCAGATGAGCAAGACGTCCCGGTGGCCGAGCGCGGCCACATGATCGGCCGCCGCGCGCGCGCCGCCTTCGTCGTCGATCTCGACCGCGCCGTGCTCCGGCCAGGCCACGGCGTCGACGAGCACCAGCGGGATTCCAGCCTGGCGCACCCACTCGACATCGGGATGAGTTTCTTCGAGTCCGAGCGCCACGACGCCGTCCACGGTGGCCCGGGCCAGCGCCCCGGCCAGCGACCCATGTAGCGGCGAGATGACCAGCAGGCCGTAACCTCGCTCCTCGCCCACCGCGCCAACGCCTTCCGCGAAGAGCGGGAAGAAGGGGTTGGCGAAGATCTGGCTGAGCGACTGGGGGGTTAGGATTCCCAGCGTGCTCGTGCGCTGCACCGTGAGCATCCGCGCGACGGGATCCGGCCGGTAGCCTAGGTCGCGCGCGATGGCGAGGATCCGGTCGGCAGTCTCCGAGCTGAGCCGTTCCGGGCTGTTGAAGGCGAACGAGACGGTTGTCTTGCTGACGCCCGCTGCTCGCGCAACGTCGGTGATCCGCGCCCGCTTGGCCAGCCCCTGCCGGTCCACCGCTCTCTGCACCCTGGCTCGAACCGGTTTAGCAAACCGCTCCAGCGGTACTGTAACGGCCACCCGCTAGCCGTCAAGATGGTTGTAACGCGGTTGTAACGCGGTGCTTGTAACACGGTAAACATCCGCCGGCTGAGGGTGGAGCAAGGTCCTCATCGACGCGCTCCGTGGGAGGCCGCTCGCCTCATGCGCATGCCGGCAGCTGCCCAAGACGACCTCCTTCTGGCGCGGCTCCCGGAGACAGCCTGCCGAGGTCGACGATCACGTGCGGAGGCCGGACCCCTTTCGGTGCGGGGCGCCGGACGAGGTGGACCTACCGCCACACGCTCCTGACGGTGCCGTTGACGTCCGGCGGCCGTGCTCATGGCCGGCGCGGGGTGGCACGTCGCTGCACCGGCCGGGTGAGCCGCGGGAACCCGTCGGCAGCCGCCGCGGCCTGGAGGACCGCGTCCACGGCCGGGCTCGCCCACGCGACCAGCTCATACGCGTGGTACGCATGCCCAGCGCGATCCTCGTACCAGACCCGGGTCTTGGTCTCGAAGGCGCGGGCGGGCTCCGAGACGCTGGGTGCGACCGGCTGCGGCGGTGTCCACGCCGACCAGGGCGCCATGCCCGGTGGCCAGGAGACCGGCGGTGGGGCTGGGGGTGGAGGCGAGGCGACGGGCCGGCGCAGTGCGCGGAGACCGCGACCGACAAACGAGTGCGCGACCTGGGAGCCGAGGGTCTCTGCCTCGTACTGCTCGCTCTGTCGGGTCAGGCAATCTGCCCCGAGGAGGGCGTCGAGGACGGCCTCGCCGGGTTGGGTCGTGCGGCGCCGGTAGAGGTCCTGGAGCATGGCGCGGCGCAGCTTGGCCTGTGCCGTGGCCTGTCGGCGGGCATGGGCCTCGCGCTGGTGCTGCTTCACGGCGGTCTCGCGCCGCGCCTCCACGGCGGCGACGATGCTGCGCAGCGGCGCTAGCACCTCGGCCTCCAGCCGCGGCTCGAACTCGGCGAGGGCGACGAGGCTGCGGGCCTCCGCGATCGCGGCGCGCAGGGGCCGCGCTTTGCCGCGTGCCACGGCGATGCTGGCGCGCTCGGAGGATGTGAGGTCCGTTCTCCGAGGAGCGGATTGGCGGGCGTGGTCGAGGGCGTCGAGCAGCCGCTCGCGCTCCCCGGCCAGCGCCATCGTCGCGTCGAACGATTCCCGGGCGGTCGCCACCTGCGACTCCTGGTACGCGAGCTGCCGGGAGCGGCCGACGGCCAGCGTGGCTGCGATCGGCGTGATGGCGCCGCCGACCACGGTCTCGAAGCGGGCCGGCCAGTCGGGTTCGAGGAGCCCCTCGCGGGTCGCGGTGACGAGCAAGTAGTCGACCGCGGCCGAGCGCACCGCGGCCTCCGCGTCGGCGGGCAGGGTGGCCCAGCGACCCAGCACCAGCCGGGAGATCGCCTCCACGTCGACCAGCTCCCAGCCCCGTTCGGTCAGGCAGCTCCGGAGCAGCCGGCGCAGCCCGCGACGAGGGTGGTCGGGGAGCGCAGGCGCCGGCGGGGCGAGGTCCGGAGGCACCACTGGCAGCTCCACGCGGGCGAGGGCTGCGGCGACCTCGTCGAGATCCCGGGTGATCGCACGGAGCGCGGTCGTGTCGAACACCACGCAGCGTCGCAGGTACGCGTCGGGGAGGAGCCGAGCGGCATCACGCTCCATGTTCAAGGTGATGATCGTGGTGGCGTGCACCTCGATCAGGCGGTCTTCGACGCGGTACTGCGAGGTCCCCGCGAGATAGGCGAAGGCCGCCTTCTGCAACTCGGGCGTGGCCTTGTCGAACTCGTCGAGCACGACCAGCGGCAGGGCCAGGAGCGGGCTCGGCACGCTCGTCCACGTGCCGCCACCGATCTGCTCCCGTCGCACGAGCAGGCTGCCCGGCGTCTCCAGCAGCAGGAGCCGGACCACCGCATCGGGATCGAGCCCGCAGCGCCGGGCGGCGAGGTTGCCGAGCAGGGTCTTGCCGGATTTGGTCGGTCCCAATAGCACGAACCCGGGCCAGTTGCTCGGGTGCATGTCCCCCAGGGCGCGCCGGGCGACCACCGCGTCCTCGACCAGGCGCAGGAGCGCCCGGTGCTCGGCCGGCAGGGCGGCGAGCAGGTCGAGCGAGGCGACGGGCTCGGGGACCGTGGCGCGTAGGGCGGCCCGCTGACCGGTCCCCGTCAGGGTCCAGCTGCCCCGCCTGCGTTGCTCGACCAGGCCCCGCTCGCGCAGCCGGCCCAGCCGGTAGCGGGCCGTTCGAGGCGGGACCTGGAGGGCGAGGGCCAGCGCGTCACCGCGCGTCTCGCCCGCCGCGAGCAGGGCCAGCAAGGCCGCGTCGTCGGTCGGCTCGCCGCCCAGCTGTCCGGTTGCCGGAACCCGCTCATCCATTGCCGGAGCCCACGATAGACCTTGCCCGAACCGCGCGCGACCTTGCCGCTGCGGTGCGTGCCCCACGCGCGGCGGGGCCTCAGGCATTGCCCCAAGGTGCCCCAGTACCGGCGACCGGGAGGGAGGGCGTCCCGACGACCTCCGGTACGGCCGTCACGACGGCCTGGTGCCAGGGAGATCGAACGTGACCGGCGCATCGGCGCGGCTCACGGCCGGGCCCCGGGTGCAGGCCGGCCTGCCGCGCGCAGCGGTCATCCTGCCCGCCACTCGGGCACCAGCCACTCGGCCCGGACGGCGCGCATGTGGTCGTCGAGATCGACGGACGCGAACAGGGCGCGCAAGACGGCATTGATCTGCGCCGCCGGCCAGTCCCAGTCGATGCGCGGCACGCTGGCGATGCGGCGGGTGTTGTCGAGGGCGTCGAGCCGATCGGCGAGCGCCGCGAGACGCCGGTCGCGCTCGGCCTTGTCGATAATCCCCGACTGGTACATGTCGAGCACCCGCTCGCGTTGGGCGGCGAGCTCCGCCCGGCGCTGGGCGTCGGCCTCCATAAGCTCGATCAACTCCGGCGTCCGCAACCGGGCGGCCTCGGCCATCACCCAGGGCAGGACCTCCCGCTCAGCCACGGCCCGCGGGTGGGGATGCGCGGCGTCGCCGTCTGCCCCGTGGCAGCGGTAGACCGGGCCACCACGGTGGCGGTCATGCAGCCCGGTCAGGAAGCGGTCTCGGTCGGGGGTGGAGCAGTAGGAGCACCGCAGGAGACGCGACAGGCGGAACCCACCGGAAGGAGCCGCTCCCGGGGCCGGGCGGCGTTCGGGGGCCAGGTCCGGCGCGTAGCGCGTGACCAGGGCGCGCACGCTCGACGGTCGCCACTTCCTCCCTTGCGGTGAGCGCAGTCCGCTCGTGTTGAGGAGACGCGCTGCGCCGTTCCACGAACCGGCGGTCTTGAACGCGTCGACCACGGCTCCCGCGTCTTCCCCTGGCCGTGCTCCGTAGGGGAGGCGTCCCAGGGTGTCCCCTCTCGACCGGCGAACCGCCACATTCTCGGCGGCACTCTCGACCGCCAGGTCGCGCACGAACTCGGCCAACAGGGCGAACACGCCGAATGTCAGCTTGCCCGTCGCCGAGGTGGGGTCCATGACGCCTTCCTTGGCCGTGGTGATCCGAACGCGGTGCTGCTTGGCACGCTCCATGAAACGGTAGAGTTCCGGGACGGACCGCGCCAGGCGGGTGAGGTTGAGCGCATAGACCGCGGAGACCGAGCCAGCCTCGATGCGGGCGAGCAACTCCTGGTAGCCGGCTCGCAGGTACTCCTTGCCAGCCCCTCCGGAGCGGCCCATGTCGGCCAGGATCTCGACGGGCGCGTCGCCCGCGAGCCGCTGGATCGCCGCGAGTTGGGCGTCGTACGAGAGAGCAACGTCCAGGTCGGCCCGCCGACTCTGCCGGATATACCCCAGGGAGGTCATGGGTCGTAAGCCTCTTGGTGCGGTGGTGTTGCCAACCTAGTGATTGTACCAGTTCATCGCCGGGATCCTGCATGACCCCGATGTCCTGCTGATGGACGAGCCGTTCTCCGGCCTGGATCCCATCAACGTGGCGTTGCTCAAGGATGCGTTCCTGGAGATGCGCGCACGGGGGAAGGCGATCGTGTTCAGCACCCACCAGATGGAACAGGTCGAGGAGCTCTGCGACACCATCGCGATCATCGACCGGGGACGCCTGGTGGTCGGCGGGGCGGTCGGGGACGTCAGGCGGCAGGCCGGCCGGCGCGTCGTCCGCCTGGGCGTGGCAGGGGATCCCGATCTCGCCTGGCTCGACGCCTTGCCGGGCGTCCGGATCACTCGCTCCGGGCTCGACTACCACGAGCTCGAGGTGCGCGATGGGGGCGACCCGGAGGCCATCCTGCAGGCCGCCCTCGCGCGCCGGGCCTACGTCACGCGCTTCGAGATCGCGGATCCGTCGATCGAGGACATCTTCATCGAACGGGTCGGGATCACGACTGCCGACGAACGCACGCTGGCCGCGGTGCCCGAGGAGCCTGCGCGATGACCCCCCGGTGGTCGGCCGACGCCGGGAACGTGGTCGCCGTCGCGCGCCGCGAGTTCGTGACCCGCACAGGTACCCGCGGGTTCATCGTCTCGACCCTGTTCCTGGTCCTGGCGGCAATCGCGATGGGGCTCGCCCCGGTGGTCATCGGCTACATCGACCGCAACACGACGCAGACCGTGGCCGTGTACGTGGGCGCGTCCGACCTGCGCGGCAACCCGGTCGCCACGCTCGACGCCCTGCTCAACGCGCAGCCGGGCACGACCCTGACCGGCGGCACGACCGCGGACGGTGGCAGGAAGGACTACACGGTGGAGTCCGCCACCGACCTGGCGGCCGCCCGGCAGCGGGTGCTCGACGGCAAGCTGAACGTGCTGGTCGACATCGAGCGCGATTCGGCCGGGGATCCCGTCTTCACGATCTATGCCAACGACCCGGGCAGCAGCCGGACGGCCCAACTGATCCGCCAGGCGGCCGCGTCGATCGCGATCGGCGACCGGCTCGGTCGGGCGGGGCTTTCGGGGACCGAGCAGTCGCGGCTCTTCGCCCCGCCCGAGGTCACGATCAGATCACCCGACCCGACGAAACCGGTATCGGGGTCCGACGCCGTGACCGAGGAGGTCAGCGGCTTTGCGGTCACCTTCGGCCTGGTCCTCTTCCTCTTCATGGCCGTGATCATCTACGGCACCTGGGTGGCCATGAGCGTCGTCGAGG
>JAJYJR010000891.1 GCA_021789355.1 Chloroflexota bacterium
TGGTGCCGCTAGTGACGTATTTCGTCGGCTCGGTCGCGCTGCCGACCGCGGGCTCGCAGATGGTGCCCCGTGCCGTCCGGCGAGGCCGTCCCGGATCCTTCGGCCGCAAGACTGCCCAGCAGCAGCCCTGACATCAGACCCTGGTCGCAGAGTCTGGGCCCAGTCAACAGGATGCCGCCGGAGCCAGACGTCGTCGGCGCGGGATCGCCGTGGCGGGCTCCAGCTGGGCATCATGCGATCACCCGGGCGATCCGGAGCGGCCTCGGGCATTGGCCGAGCGGGCCCGCGGTGGCCGGGATAGTGGCCCTGACGGTCATTCGTCGCGCTCCTCGAAGGCTGCGGCGAACGAGTCGGGGATCGGCCGTTGCCACACCCACCGGCCGTCGTTCGGCCAGAGGCAGAGGACTTTCCACCCATGGAACTTGCCGTCAACGGGATCGATGGCGTAGACGCCCCGAAAGAAACGGCAGGCGATGCAGCCCTCCAGGCCAAGTGGCGCGTCGTCGATGGGGCAGGCCTGACCCACCTGACGCAGTTCAGCCATGGGCCACTCCGCGTATCGGTCAGACAGGGCCGGGCGGGCTGGTCCCGTCTGACCGTGACGCCATCAGGGCGTCCGCGGCCGCAGCCGCGGCGGCATGCACCTGGAGGAGCGGAACCCCGGCGGCCACCGCGCGCTCCCGGACCGACTCGTACTCGGGCATCGCGCCGACGACCCGACCTTGGAGCAGCTTCAGCTTCACCGTCACCGGACCGAACCGCGTGGCGACGCTCTCGAACGCCCGGTCCGCCTCGTGCCGGCGCACCGGGTGGACGCGAACCCCGAGGGTGGTGGTCTCCCGGAGCAGCAGGTCTGCCAGGACCTCCTCGTGCTGCGATCGCGCCACCACGCTCACCAGCGCGCCAGACCGCCCCTTCTTCATGAGCAGGGGAGCGACCGTAACGTCGAGCGCGCCCGCCGCGAAGAGCAGGTCGGCGACGGGTGCCAGCAGTTGCGGGCTCATGTCGTCCACGTTCGTCTCGATCACGACATGGTCGTCCTGTCCCGCGCCCGGTTCGGAGGTCGGCTCCCCGACCCACAGGCGCAGCACGTTGGGCCAGGGCAGCTCCGCCTGCCCGGCGCCGTATCCCACGGTGCGGATCACCATGGGGGGCTGCTCGAAGCGGGCCAACGTGGTGACGAGTGCAGCGCCGGTGGGCGTGACCAGCTCGTGGCCGTTACCGAAGGGGCGGATGGGCGCCCCGGCGGCGGCGAGTAGCTCGAGGGTGGCAGGCGCCGGCAGTGGCAGCTGGCCGTGATGCCCACCTGCGATCGATCCCGGGCTGGCCGGGATCGGCGAGGCATACAGGCGACCGATCCCGAGATACGCGAAGCCAGCCACCGCGCCGACCACGTCAGCAACGGAGTCGATGGCGCCGACCTCGTGCAGCTCGACCTCGTCCGTGGCCTGCCCGTGGATGCGCCCTTCAACCGCCGCGATCCCACGCAGGACGGCCAGGCTGCGCACCCGGATCACCTCATCGAGCTCGGCCGCCGCGAGCAGGGCGGTGAGATCGCGGAGCGTGCGGTGTGGCTGCTGCGGGGCGGCGATCACCTGCACGCGGGTCGCACGAAGCGCGCCGCGCTGGACCTGGTCGGACTCGAGGCGCACGTAGCCCGCGAGCGAGAGGCCGTCCAGCACCGCGGAGAGGTGGGCGAGCGGCACGCCGGCGTCGACCAGGGCGCCCAAGACCATGTCACCGCTGATCCCGGAGTAGCAGTCCAGAAAGCCGATCCGCCCGGCGAGCGCCGGGCTTGCAACACTGCGCTCGCTCATGGTGCCGCCGGTGCACCTGACGTCGCGAGGACCGGCCACTCGGCGCCAACCGTCGACGCCGTCGCCGCGCGGGACCCGCCCCGGTTGATCAACCCGGCCAGGTATCCCGCCCCGAACCCGTTGTCGATGTTGACCACCGCGATCCCCGGTGCGCACGCGTTGAGCATGCTGAGCAGCGCCGCCACCCCGCCGAAGCTCGCCCCGTAGCCGACGCTGGTGGGAACCGCCACGACGGGAACGTCGACCAGCCCGCCCACCACGCTCGGCAGCGCCCCGTCCATGCCGGCCACGACCACGATCACCCGAGCGCGGCGGAGCCGGTCACGCTGGTCCAGCAACCGGTGGAGCCCGGCCACCCCGACGTCGAACACGCGCTCGACCGCGTTGCCCATGACCTCGGCGGTCACCGCCGCCTCCTGCGCCACCGGGATGTCGGCGGTGCCAGCGGTCAGGACCAGGACGCCGGGGGCTGGCACCGCGGGTTGCGGATCGGGGACCACGATCGTCCGCGCGACGGGATCGTGCACGGCCGCGGGCACCATCGCGTGGACCGCGGCGAACATCTCGACGCTGGCCCGGGTGGCCAGGACCGCGCTGCCCTCCCGCGCCAACCGCTCAACCAGCTGGACCACCTGGGGTAGCGTCTTGCCCTGGCAGAACACGACCTCCGGGAGTCCTTGGCGCAACCCCCGGTGGTGATCCAGCCGTGCAAACCCGAGATCCTCGTACGGCAGGGTACGCAGCCGTTCGACGGCCGTCGGCACGTCGAGCCGCCCATCTCGGACCTCGTCGAGCAGCCGCTCGAGGCGACGCTCATCCATCCTGGTGCCCCACCGCGCCATCGGGGAGGCGCACGAACACCGGCAACCTGCGCCGAGCTCGCAGCACGTCGGTATCTGGCGCTCCTACCACCTCGTTGAGGCTGCCCGAGCGGTAGCCCTGCAGGTCCAGCGC
>JAJYJR010000892.1 GCA_021789355.1 Chloroflexota bacterium
CACCGCCTCGGCCACCGGCTCCGGCGGCACCAGCCCAAGCGTCACGTCTCACTCCTCGGCCGCGCCTGACGCGCTCCCCCTCAGCGCGTCAGGCGCGGCCCGCTTCGTGATTCCGGTCAGTCGTCGTCGGTCCGCCGCGTTAGGTCGAACCGCTGCTGGGGCTCGTACAGCGCGAACTCTCCCTCGATGTTGACCGGCAGGTTGAGGCGCCACGGCCCGGCGTAGTTCAGCAGGCGGTCGATCACCGAGGGGTCCTCCAGCAGCGGCGCGACGTACGCCGCGAGCTGGTCCTTCCCGTCGTCGTACCGCGGCATCGACAGCTTCACCCGCTGGGTGACCTCGTTCTCCACGTCGGCGTGGAGCGCCGCGTCGAGGACGCGGATGCCGTTGCCGAGGAACGAGCCCGCGAACATCGCGGCCAGCGCGTGCTCCCCCATCAGGTCGGTGAAGCCGTCGAACGGGACGTCGAGCGCCACCGACAGCGTAGCGGTGACGTTGCTCACCGGGCGCCCGAGGCTGATGTTCCTGACGTGGGCGGGCAGGGAGAAGCACGCCGTCCCCAGCGGGAACGGGGGCTCGATCTGCTGCCGCGGCTCGCGCTCCAGCCGCTCCACGGCGGCCGTCTCGCCGTCCCCCCACTCCTCCCCGGCGTCGTCCGGCAGCAGGTCCGGCTCCTCGACGATGTGCTTGCGCGGCACGACTGATCGCTCCTCTCTCTTACCGGGACGGCGGCTGCCAGCAGATCTCGTCGACCCGGCGGCGCAGCCACACCAGCGGGTCGGCCTCGGTCCGGACGGCGTGCTGGGTGGACGGAAGCACGTAGGGATAGACGACCGTCGTGCCCGTCGGCCAGCCAGTCGTCAACGGCGGTGACACCGCCGTTGGGGCGTAGCTGGAGCCATTGGGGATGACGGCGTAGCTGGAGCCGTTGGTGATGACCGTGCCAGTCAGGCTGTAGTTAGTCTCCATCCTTCCGGCCTCCCTGCTCGATGGTCATGCTGATGTCCGGCAGCCGGGCGAGGATCTGGCCGAGCAGGTCGCGCAGGTAGCCCTGCTCCTGCTCGAACCGCTGCCGCTGGAATGCCATCTGCTGCTCGAACGCCTCGCGCTCGGCGGCGAGGTTCTCCTCCCGCACCTCCAGCACGGCCTCGCGCCGGGCCGAGTCCACGTCCTTCTTCGCCTGCTCGGCCTCGGCCTCCTGCCGCAGCCGCTCCAGCCCCACCTGATGCGTGACCTCGCGGAGCCTGCGAGCGTTCTCCTCCTCGATCCGCCCCTTCTCGATCCGCAGCGTCTCGATCTGCTCGCGGAGCTGGCGCTCCTCCTTGGTCCAGTCGCGCTGCTTGGTCAGCGCCGCGATCTCGGCGCGCAGGTCCGACGCGCTGGCCCGGAGTTCCTGCACGGCCTCCGACAGCACGCCGCGCTCCCGATCAAACAGCCCCATGATCGCCCTCCTCCGCATCCGCGAGCCGCAGCATCACGGCCCGTACCTTCCCGCACTCGCACGACTGCGCCACGGCCTGCGGGGCGCCCCGCAGGCTATCGAGCACCGGATCGATGGTCGCGGCGCCGACGATGCCCACCGCCTGCCAGCGGTGCCGATGCGGCGGCGCCATGTCGGCCGGAGGGGGCGGCGGCCCGCTCGGCTTCTCGACCTCGTGGTAGTTCACTGCGCACCTCCCGTGACGTCCCGCGCCAGCGCCAGCAGCGCCTCGTCCGCTCCGCCGCGGGCGGCCAGCCACGCCCGCAGGCGCTCCTCCGGCCCGAGCCGCGAGGCGGGCTCCACGGTCCGGCGCTCGGCCTCCCGCACCGTCACGTCCACGCGGACGAAGTGTGCGCCCGCCGCGTACGCCTCGCGCTCCAGCCGCGCCCGCCACGCCGCCTCGGGTCGACGGTCCGCGTCGACCCGGACGCGCGTCATCGCGTCGCGCAGCGACTCGCCCCACTCCGGCCACGCGAACGGCGTTCCCGCGGAGTACGCGAGGTCGACCGTGCGGATCGGGCGGGCCGGGTAGTCGACGGTCCTGACGAGGGGAGCCCGGCCCCGCTCCACGTCGGCCACCAGTCCGCCCTTCGACTGCCCCTCCTCGCTCCAGTCCCAGCGCATCGGGCTGCCGCAGTACCACGCGTTCGGGGCGAGGCGCTGGCGGGCGTGCAGGTGCCCCAGCAGCGCGAGGTCGAAGCCCGCCAGCGCGTCGGCCGGGATCGTCACGTCCCAGCCCGCGCGCATCGTCCGCTCGGCCCCCAGCGACGCCCCCGCGACCGACAGGTGGCCGACGTAGACGGTCGGGTCGGGGGACTGCGCCGCGGCCCACTCCCGCGCCTGCCGCTCCGCCTCGCGGCCCACCGCGGCCTGCCGCTCCCCCACCGTGCCCCGCTCCTGCCCGTCGAGCGAGCGCGGGTGCGGGTACGGCTGCGCGTACACCCGCACGGTCCCGGCCGCGGTGGCGACGAGGAACGACGTCGGCACGGTCGCCACGACCACGCCCGGCATCCGCACCGCCTCCAGCCAGCCCAGCGTGTGCGAGGCGGCGTCCCCCACGGCGGACGGCCCGTCGTGGTTCCCCCCGACCACCACCAGCGGGCACACCTCCGCCACCCCCCACGCCGCATCGGCGATGGTCCGCAGGTCGCGGGGGCTCGGGCGGCGGCCGTCGAAGGTGTCGCCGCACCACACGGCGAGGTCGGCGTGCTCCGCCTCCACCAGATCCACGAACCAGCCGAGCACGTCGACCGCCTCGGTCGCGCGGCTGCTCGCGCCGCCCTCCGGG
>JAJYJR010000893.1 GCA_021789355.1 Chloroflexota bacterium
AGGTTGTAGACCTCGTCGGGCCGAATGCGGTTGAGCGAGGTGACCAGCGATGAGGAATCGGTAAGGTCCGAATAATGGAGAAATAAGCGGACGCCTTCCTCGTGGGGATCGCGGTAGAGGTGTTCGATGCGACCGGTGCTAAACGAGCTCGAGCGGCGCATCAGGCCGTGGACCTCGTAGCCCTTGGACAGCAGGAGCTCGGCCAGGTATGAGCCGTCCTGGCCCGTGATGCCGGTGATGAGGGCGGTCTTGCCGATTCCTTCGCCTGCCCTCATGCGACCTCCCTCGAGAGGGTCGGCTCACGCAGCGGCGTCGGACGCGCGATGAGCGCCACGAACGCGTCGAGGCGTGCTGTTGCCTGCTCCCGATCCGAGCGCTCGGCGGCGTAGTCCCTCGCCGCTCCGATCAGGCGCGCGGCGAGATCGGGCTCGGCGGCAAGGCGTTCGATCGCGTCGAGCAGCGCCGCAGGGTCGCCGGCAGGGACGACGAGCCCGATGCCCGACCCCTCGATCTCCCTCGCCGTGGTACCGCCCGGCGCCACGGCGGCGACGATGGGCCGACCGGCCGCGACGTAGCTCGTGAGCTTGCTCGGGAGGGACATGTCGCGCACCGAGCGCCGCTCGGAGACCAGCAGCACGTCGGCGGCGGCGAGGATGTCGGGGAACCGCTCGTCGGGAACGGGGTCCATGAAGGTCAGGGTGGGGAGACCGGTCGCCTGCCGCTCCAGGTCGGCGCGCTGGCTCCCATCGCCGAGGAGCACGAAGCGGATGGGGCTGGCGCTCGCAGCGGCACGGCGGGCCGCCTCGACGACCTGACCGAGGTCCTGCTTCAGGCCCATGTTGCCGGCGTGCAGCACCACGGTGCGACCGTCATCCCAGCCGAGCTCGTGACGCGTGGCCTCCGGGTTGGCCGCCGGTGGCGCGATGTGCGTCCAGTTGGGGACGTGAGCCAGGCGGTCGCGCGGCACGCCCAGGCCCTCGAGGTAGGGGAAGAAGGCCTCGGTCACGGCGGCCACGGCGCGGGCCCGTGCCACCGCCCACCGCTCGGCTCGTCGCGTCGCGCGCGCCACGGCGCCGCCACCCTCGATGCCGCTCTGGGCGGCCGCGGGCCCCATCAGGTCCTGGAACAGCAGCCCGTACGGCGCGTGGAAGCGGGCCGCGAACAGGCGGGCGAGGATGCCGCCGCTCAGGCTCGGCACGATGCCCACGATCGCGTCGGGGCGCTCGATCCCGGTGACCGGGAGAGCCGCGGTCAGGAAGCTCGCCTCGTACAGGGCACGCCGGGCCGCGGACTGCTTCGGGGGCACGTAGAGGGCGCGACGCCGGATCGTGACGCCGTTCCGGCGTTCCGTGGCCGTCAGGCGGCCCCGATACGCGGGGTCGACGCGCCAGGCGGGGTAGTGCGGCATCCCGGTGACCACGGTCACCTCCCACCCGGTGGCGGCGAAGTGCTCGGCGAGCCCGGTGGTGTAGGGGCCGTTCCCGGAGTGTTCGGGCGCGTAGTTGATCCCGACGACGAGGAGACGACGCGACACCATCGGCGCTCTACTCCCGGCCCGTCGCCTGCGAGGCAGCCGCTTCCGGGGTCTGCCTCGTGGCACCCGCGACGGCTGCGTCGTCGTGACCGTAGTACCCGCCGTAGTAGCGGTAGTAGTAGTACTCGGACTGGAGCCGTTCCGAGAGCCGGTTGAGGACGGCGCCGAGCACGTGCGCGTCGACGCGGGCGAGCGCCTCACGACCCTGCTGCACCGCACCGCGCCGGGACCGGCCCGCGTCGATCACGAGCAGCGTGCCGTCGGTGAGCGTCGAGAGGATCGCGGCGTCCGTGACCGCCTGGAGCGGCGGCGAGTCGACCACGACGAGGTCGAACTCGGACGCGAGCCGGAAGAGGATCGTCCGCATGCGCTGGGATCCGACCAGCTCGGCGGGGTTCGGCGGCAGCGGGCCCGTCGTCATGACGCGCAGGTTCTCCTGCTCCGTGGCGTTCGTGAGCGACTCGGTCGCCGCGTCATCGGCCCGCACGAGCGACGTCAGGCCGGTGGCATTCGGCAGCTCGAAGATCCGGTGGACGCCGGGTTTCCGGAGGTCCGCGTCGAGGAGGAGCGTGCGACGTCCGGCCTGCGCGAACGCGATCGCGAGGTTGGCCGCGGTCGTGGTCTTGCCCTCGCCCGGGATGGCGCTCGTGACGAGGATCGTGCGGAGCGGCGAGTCCACGCTCGCGAACTCGATGTTCGTCCGCAGCGTTCGGTACGCCTCGGCCGCCGGCGACCTCGGGTTGAGCAGCGTCGCGAGCCGGTACATCTCCTTGCGCTTCGCGTCGCCCTTCATCCGGATGATCGCGCCGAGCGTCGGCAGGCCCACGGCCTCCTCGACCTGCTCGGAACTCTTCAGGGTGTCGTCCAGGTACTCGGCGAGGAACGCGACGCCGACCGCCAGCATCAGGCCCACGAGCGCCGCCAGCGCGGTGTTGAGCAGCGGGCGCGGCGAGGAGGGCTGCGCGGGCGCGACGGCCGGCTCGACCACGCTGAGCAGGCTCGGGGCGTTGTTCGACGAGAACGGCAGCAGGTTCGCGTAGGTCGATCGCAGCGTGGTGAGCTGCGCCTGCAGCGTCTGGAGCTCCTGGTCCTGCGCGGCCGTCCGGGTGGACAGGCTCGAGAGACGCTGGAGCTCCGACTGCGCCTGGTCGATCTGCTGCTGCGTGGCCTGCAGGTCGGCGTCGATCGACTGCTCCACGTTCGCCTGGCGCCCCTGGATCGCCGGGGATGCG
>JAJYJR010000894.1 GCA_021789355.1 Chloroflexota bacterium
ATCGCAAAGCGAACAGCATCGATCATGGCGGTCGCAGACCGGTCGCCAACCTCTCCCTGCTGCGGCACCCACCGTCGCCCGTCGACTGACGAGGTGAGCTGATCCATCACGCGTACACCTTCGGTGAACCCCGTTCAGCTTTGGTGCTGGACTCTCGGCTGGGTCCGTAGTATGCTCGGGTCATGGAAGAGCAAGGCGGGTGCAGCCACGAACGTGAGGCAGAGCTCTTTCACCTGCTGTACGAGAAGGAGCGGCGGCGGGCGGACAGGGCCGTCGAGCGCGCAACGTCGCTTGAGCGGCGTTTTGCCAAGATTCAGTCGGAACGAGACGAGCTGCGCGCCAAGTTGGCGGCTCTGACGGTAACCGTCAAGGAACTGCAGAAGGAGCTTTTCGGGCACAAGAGCGAGCGGGCGACGGGTGTGGACGAGAAGACCTCGGCCACGACGTCGCCCGCAGCGTCGTACCGGGTGGCTAGCCCCGAGCAGAGAGAGACCTCAGGCAAGCGCAAGCGGGGGCAGCAGCCGGGGGAGCGCGGGCACGGGCGGCGCCTGCATCCGGATCTGCCGTCGGAGGTCTTGGAAGGGGAGATTCTTGAGGGCGAGCGGTGCTGCTCGCAATGTGGTCTACCCTACGAGGACATGGGCACCTCGGAGGAAGCCGAAGAGATCGACTGGCAGGTGCGGCTGGTGCGCAGGGTGCATCGGCGCCACCGCTATGCGCGGACGTGCCAGTGCGCGGGTGTGCCGGCGATCATCACGGCACCGCCGCCGGCGCGGGTGATCCCGAAGGGGATGCTCTCCGTCGGCTTCATCGCGCTGCTCCTGGTGGAGAAGTTCGTCCTCGGGCGGCCGCTGCAGAGGATCGTGCTGCTGCTGGCGATGCAGGGGTTCAGGGTGAGCCCCGGCACGCTGGTAGGGGTGCTGGGCAGAGTACTCCTGCTACTGCGGCCCCTCTACGCGGAGATCGTGGCTTATAACCGAACGGAAAGCCACATGAACGCGGACGAGACGGGTTGGAAGGTATTCGACCCCGAAGCCAGCCGGCGCTGGTGGGTTTGGGTCTTCGTCGGTCAGGTGACGGTGGTCTTCACGATCAAGCCGACGCGCAGCGGCGACGTGGTTGCAGAGCATCTGGCCTTGACGTCTGACGGCGCCGACGGATCCGGCCTGACCTTGATGAGCGACTTCTATGCAGGTTACCACCGGCTGCAGAAGAAGGGGGTCAAGCTGGCCGGCTGCTGGGTGCACGCCAGGCGTCCCATCCTGCGCGTCGCCCAGGCGTTGCCCGAGGCGGCACCGTGGGGCAAGGCGTGGCAGCAGCGTATCGCCAAGCTGTACCGGCTGCATAGGACATGGCTTGCGGAGGCCACGGGCACGCCTGTGTACGATGCAGCCAAGGCGCAGGTGATCGCGCACGTCGAGGAGATCCGCCGCACGCTGCTCGCCGAGCTGCCGAATCCCGATCTCCAGCCGCAGGCGCGCAAGGCGATCTCTTTGATGGCCAGGGGCTGGCCGAGGCTGACACGCTTCCTCGAAGACCCCAAGATCCCGCTCGACAACAACACCGCCGAGCGCAGCCTGCGCAACAGCGTTGTCGGCCGCAAGAACTTCTACGGCAGTGGCGCGATCTGGTCCGCCGAACTCGCGGCGGTGATCTGGACCATCGCCGAGACGGCTAAGAAGCATGGCGTCGAGCCGCTGCACTTCCTGGAGGAGTATCTGCAGGCCTGCGCCGAACAGGGAGGCAAACCGCCACCCGGCGAGGCGCTGGCCCGCTTCCGCTTCTGGCTGCGGCCCGCCGTGCACCAAGGAGAGGACACATCTTGAGCGCTGTACGCTACTGCGGCCGCCTGTTCACCGACCAGGATTTCGAACTCCTGCAAGGCCTGCTGGCCGATCGCGAGACCTATCCCACCCGCGCCGCCATTGCCCGCGCACTCTGCGAGGCGCTCGACTGGCGGCAGACAAACGGCCGTCTCAAGGACATGTCCGCCCGCCAGGCGCTGCTGCGCATGCAGGAGGACGAGCTCATCGTGCTCCCCCCGTCTACCAACGCCAACAACGTGCCTAAACCTCTGGCCTTCACGGCGGCTTCCGATCCACAGCCACCGATTACGGGAACCCGGGGCGATCTCAGGGATCTGCGCCTCGAGCTCGTCGTACGCCGCAGCGACATGCTGCTCTGGCGCGAGCTGATCGCACGCTACCACTACCTCGGCTACACGCCCCTCACAGGGGCCCGCATGCACTACCTGATCTACGACGGCGACCGGCTACTCGGCGCCATCGGCTTCGGCGCCTCCGCCTGGAAGCTCGCCCCGCGCGACCGCTTCATCGGCTGGACCCCTGCCCAGCGCGAGCAGAACCTGCACCTCATCGTCAATAACGCCCGCTTCCTCCTGCTGCCCTGGGTGCACGTCAAATACCTGGCCTCGTCCGTCCTCGCCCAGGCCGCCCGCCGCATGCAGCAGGACTGGATCGAGCGCCACAACTTCCGGCCGGTGCTGCTCGAGACCTTCGTCGACCATCGCCTCTATCCCGGCACCTGCTACAAGGCCGCCAACTGGATCTACGTCGGCGACACCAAAGGCAGAGGCAAACTCGACCGCCACAGACTACGCGACAAGCCAATCAAGGCGATCTTCCTTTACCCCCTTGACAAGGACTTCCGCGCCAAGCTCACCACCGACTGACCCCTCGCCTTTACCTGCTCACTGCGGACGCGACGGGGTTCACCGAAGGTGTACCCGCGCTTTTGCTCGCAA
>JAJYJR010000083.1 GCA_021789355.1 Chloroflexota bacterium
TCCTGATCGCCGCTGCGGTCGCGTCGCCGTTCGTGATCGAGGGAACCCAGCTGCTCCTGCCGGCGCTCCACCGCGCCTGTGAGTCGGCGGACATCGTCGACAACCTGACCGGCCTGGTCGCAGGCCTCGCTGCAGGCGGTATGGTGGCGTCCAGCGTCCGCGTGTGGCCTCGCCAGGAGTCACGCGCCGCGAAGCCGCTCGTTCATCACGACTGGGACGGAACGCGACAATCCAGGCGCTAGAACAGGCCGAACCGCGAGGGTGTCCCAGGCTATCAGTCCCCCGACCTGATCTCGATGCCCTGGTCGGCCCATCGCGCGAGGTCTCCCGTTCCGAGCGAGGCTCTGGGGGCGGGCGGCATGCCAGATCCCGCCGACCCCCTCAGCGACCGTGCGCGGCGGGGAGAGTCCCGCGGGGAACGGCACTCGCCACCACATCGGCGAATCTCTCGCCGAGCCGGGCCATGTCGTGCTCCTGTGCGACGAAGTTGCGTCCGGCCAGCGCCATTGCCGTTCGTTCATCGGCTGGGGCGGCGGCCAGCTCCAGCATCGCTCTGGCAAGCTCCGCAGGATCGTCCGGCTGCACCACGATCCCCGCCTTTGCCACGGCCACTGGATCGTACGCGCTCTGGCACGCAAAGAGGACTGGACGACCTGCGGCCATGTACTCGAACAGTTTGTTGAAGCTGATGCCGTAGCGGTAGACGGGGGTCCGGGTGGCGTGCACGACCGTCGCATCGACCCGGTGAAGGAGCGCGGGGATGACCGTCTTCGGGACCGCCGGCATGACTGCGACCGAGGGCTCAGCCCGGGCAAGCTGTTCCAGCTCGGCTCGCTCGGGTCCATCTCCAACAAGGATCAGGCCGATCCTGCCGGGACGAGCCTGGTCGGCGATCGCTGCTGCACGGATAACCGTGTCGAGTCTGTTGACCCTCCCGAACGTTCCTGCATAGGCGAACACGAAACGGCCTGCAGCACGCATCCGCCGTATCTCTCCGAGGCAGCGACAGGCGGCCGGCGTCCCGTCGATGGCCTCCTCCATCCTGGCGTCGAACTCTGCGAGGTCGACGCCATTTGGGATGTAGACGACGTGGTCGGCGGGCAGATGGTGCTCGACCAGGTAGTCGCGAATCCCCGGGATCAGCGTGATCACGACGGTTGCGCGCCGAACGAGGAATGCCTCGAGGCCGCGCAGGAGACGTTCTCCCGGGGAGCCAGGCTGCAGGGCGCCGAGATCCACGAGCGTCTGCGGCCAGAGATCGCGGATCTCGAACGCGAAGGTTGCGCCGCGGAGCCGCGCCGCGAGCCAACCGCCGAACGCCGCGAATGGGTGCACCGTCGAGCCGATGACGACACCGGGCCGGCGACTCCGTGTCTGAACGACGAGGAATGCCACCAGATAGGAGAGCATGTTCACCTGTCGTCGCCAGGTGTTGCCGTGGTAGGGGAAGGTCCTCAGCCAGACGAAGCGAACTCCGTCGAACACCTGGCTCCGACATAGCCCGGCACCGCGGAGGCGTTCCTCGCGACCGGTCATGTGGCTCACGCCCGCGGCGAAGACGGTCACGTCCCAGCCGCGCTGGACCAGCGCCCGTGCGAGATCGTAGTGTCGAGTCCCGGCGGCGCGATCCGGCGCGCTCGCGTACTGGTTGACGATCCACACGCCGTGCGCGGAGCCAGCCTCGTGCCCCTCGCGCATCTCCCCGCCCGTGCAACATCGGCTGCGCACCCGGGACCGCAGATCCGGTTGCCTGCCGCCGCGCAGCATAGTACAGAGGATCTCCCCGCGACCGGGCACCGGTGTGGAAACGGGCTTCAATGCCTCGCACAGCGGTACATCTGGCGTCTCGTCGACGCAGCGAGAAGCGATCCAGAATCCGTTGACAAGGGTGAAGATGCCGCCGCCCGGGTTGGCCGGCAGGCGGCTGGGAGGGTCACCTGTGGCGACTCGCGGCGGGACCCGGCGTCCGGCGGTCTTCATTCGCCGCGCAGACACCGTCCGTGAAGTTGTCCTGCTGGGTGGCCTCCTGTGTCTGGCGCCGACAGCGTCAGGTGCCCCCGTAGTGGAATCCGGCCCGTGCCGCCATCGCCGCCACCGAGGCCGCGGCAAGGCGCGCATCCGCGACACGCGGTATCCAGAATTCGAGCCGCGACGCGCCCGCGAGGCGTCCGACGATCACCGTGAACGCGATGGACGTGGCGCTGTACGAGAGGAGGCTGGCGGAGGCCGCGCCGACGATTCCGAAGTGCGGAATGAGGAGCACGTTGGCGATCACGTTCAGGGCGACACCAGAGGCGTTGACGGTGGAGGTGAGGCCGGTCATGCCCAGGCCGGACAGGTACCCGGACAGCACTTTCGCGACGCTCAGCGCCACCACCCCGGGCAGGAGCACATAGAGAGCCGACAGCGAGGGCACGAACGCTGGCAGGAGCACGACGACAAGAATGGCGGCGGCGGGCACGAGCGCGAGGCCTGCGGCGGCGGTGAGTTCGAGGGTCACTCTGGTCATCGCGGCGACTTCCCGGTCCGACGTGGCCCGAGACGACCCGGCCACGCGCGGGAAGTACAGGGCGGCGACGGCATTGGAGACGAAGAACACCATCTCTGCCAGGCTGACCGCAAGGCTGTAGTAGCCGAGCTGCACCGACGGGCTTGCGAGGAGCCAGGCGAGCAGGTAGACGTCGGCACGGTAACTGAAGAACTGCGCCAGGCTGCCCGGATAGAGGGGGAGGCCGAACCGGAACAGATCGCAACAGGTGACTCCGGTCGGCTGAGGGACACGGCGAGTCACGCGGATAGCCGCGAGGAGGAAGCCGCCAGCCTGGATAGCCGACGCCAGCAGAAATGCCGCGACCGCGCCCGAGACGCTGATTCCCAGAACCCCGACGAGGAGCACCACCAGTATCAGGGAGCACAGCGAGTAGGAGATCTGGACCAGGGCATACGACCGCACTGCCTGGCGTCCGATCACGATGTCAGTGGTCATTGTCGCGTTGAGGGTCAGCGGGATAGCCAGGAGGCCGAGGCCGATCAGCGCTGGTGGCGGGCCGCGGACCACGGTCTGGCTCAACGTCGGCAGTGCGACCAGCGTGGCGCCGAACGCGATCAGCGAAAGCCCAACGGTGGTCGTCAGGGACGCGGCTATCGCGCCTCGAACCTGGCCGCGAGCAGCGTAGAAGGAGAACGCCTGGGGCAACCCAAGCTGGATGAGGACCATGATCGTGGTAGGCAGGAGCACGATCAGGTAGTACTCGCCCTTTCCGCTCGGGCCGAGCAGCCGGGCGAGAAGGAACCCGGTCACGGTCCCGATTGCCGCGGAGAAGACCTGGGTTCCGAAGACGTATGCAACTCGCGCGGAGAAGCCATCCGCGCCGCTCGTCTCCGGCCCGTCTGCGCCGTGCGGTCGCGGGGCCGTCTGCTCGCGCATCACCGGGCCGACAGCAAGAGGAGCGCGCTCTCCGGCCTTGACGGTCCCTCCGCGCCCGGGTTCAGAGGGCGGCTCGCGGCGCCCTGGACGCCGGGGCCCGACCGAAGCGGCGTTGGTGAAGCGCCCTGGCGAGGCCTTGGACATCTCCGGTTGCGCTCCCTGTGCGTGCGTGCCCGGTCGGTCTGCCACGAGGAGACACTCTGATGGGCGAGCTCCTCGGACCGCTGGTCACGGTTATCACGCCAACGTTCAACCATCGCGAGTACATCGGGAAGTGCCTCTTGTCCGTCCTTGCGCAGACAGAGCCGCGATGGGAACAACTCGTGATCGATGACGGCTCGACGGATGGCACCGACGCTGTCGTCAAGACCTTCGGGGATCCCCGGATCAGCCTCGTCCGACGGAACCACCGGGGGATCATGCACCTCGCGGACTCGTACAACGACGCGCTGGCGATGGCACGCGGGGAGTTCGTGGCCGTGCTCGAAGGAGACGACTTCTGGCCGCCATGGAAGCTCACGCGCCAACTGCGTTCGTTCCACGATCCTGCAGTGGTCCTCAGCTGGGGTCGCGCTGCGGAGACGGACACGGACGGCCGGGTGATGCGGTTGATACCGCGCCGGCGTGCGGTGGCTCGGATGGCGCGAGCGTCCCGCGGTGCGACCATGCGAGCCCTCCTCGAGGGGAACGTGATCCCGTCATGCACGGTGGTGTGTCGACGCTCTGCCCTTGAGCGCATCGGCGGGTTCCGTCAGCCGGACGGCATCCCGACCGTCGACCTACCGACGTGGCTGGAACTGGGACGGATCGGCGCCATGGCGCCGAGCGAGACGGTCCTTGGCTACTACCGCCGCCACCCCGCTCAGGTCACCGAGCAGATGAAGACGGAGATGCTGCGGACAGTCGCGTGGGGGACCCGGTTCGTAGAGGCCCTCCCGGCCGACGAGCGCATCTCGCTCGCCATGTCAGTCGCCTCGGCTCGTCGAATTGAGCGACGCAACTGCGCGGCCACCGATCTGCTTGCCGGTCGCAGAGTTGCGTGCAGCGGGGCCCGGTCCGAAGCCGTGGCTCTGCTCTGGCGGGCCGCCTGCCACGGGAACGCGCGCACACGGCTGTGCGCCATCGCCGCCCTTGCCTGTACCTGCTCGCCGCTGGGAATGGAGCGGTGCGAGATCTGGCTGGAGGCGGGTCGTTCCCTCGTCCATGCCCGTCGTGGGCAGAGCAAACGGCGGCGTGCGGGAGGCGCAGCGGGCGCCGGTACGACGCAAGCCGGTTCGTCGGGGAGGGCAGCCATATGAGCGCGATCGTCCCGGTTCTGCGGGCTGACGCGCGACCATGTCTGACGCGCGCCTTTGCAGCTCTGGCTGGCACCGCCGCCGTCGTCGCCGTCGCCACGTTCACCGACCAACTCGTCCTCGCTGCCATGCTTGCGACGGTGGGCGTGCTCGCCGCCGTTAGTGTCCGCTGGCCGTTGTTCCCGCTGTTCCTGTTTGCCGCCGTCATCCCGCTCGACGAGATCGCTCGCATCGGTCCGCTCGGTTCCCCCGGCCGGATCGTGGCCATTGCCTTCGTGCTTGTGTACGCCGTCCCGCGCCTCCAGTCGATCCGTCTCGATCCCATGCCGCTCGCAACGTGGGGGTATCTTGGCTGGGCGGCGCTGAGCGCCGGGTGGGCGCTTGATCCCGGACGCACTGTCGCTGAGTTCGGCACGCTTCTCCAGATGGTCGCCCTGGCCGTCCTGGTCGCCGACGCGGTCATCGAGCACCCCGCAATCGTTCGGCCGCTGCTGTGGGTGTACAGCGCGGCCGCGGCAGCTACGGCCCTGTTCGGGGTGATTGCGAGCCTTGCGAGCGGCGGCAGCGTGATGGGACGCGCCAGCGCATTCTCGGGGCAGGATCCTGCGCAGTTCGCCGCGATCCTGCTGCCCGCGTTCGCGGTGGCTCTCTACGAGATACTGCGGGGCCCGATGCGGCTTCCCGGGACAGCTCTTGCCGTCGCCAGTGCGGCAGGCATCGTACTCTCGGGGGCACGCGGCGCGTGGGTGGCTGCCGTGGTCGTTGCCGCGGGTCTCATTCTCGCGACATTCCGCTTGCGGAAGGCGTCCACCGTCGCAGTGACGCTCGCCGGCATAGGCGCGGCCGCACTTGCGCTGCTCTCGGTTCCCGGCCTGCCAGCGTTCGTCGCAAGTCGGATCGATCTCGCGTTGGTGACGGGGGGCGCGGGCCGCACGAGCATCTGGACGGTGGGGGCGTCCATCTTCGGTGCCTCGCCACTCATTGGCGTCGGCTTCGACAACTTCCCCATCGCGTTCACATCAGAACGCATCCGGCTGGCCGGTGTGCCGGACCTGACCCTGGTGGGCTCGGGTCCGCACGACATCATCGTGGGCACCGCGGCGGAACTCGGTCTCGTGGGTCTCGTTCTGCTGGCGCTGCTCATCGCGCCACTCTTCGCAAGGGCACCCGGGCGTCGGGAGCTGGTCGTCGTTCAGGCTGCGCTGGTGTCGCTGCTGGTCGATGCGCTCTTCCTCGACATCTTCAGCAACCGCAAGCAGGTCTGGTTGCTCGTCGGGATTGCGGCGGGTCTGTTGTGGAGCCATCGCCACGCGATCGCACCAGCGCCGAGGCGTTGGCCGGTCCCCGAGCAGCGCTTGCGCCCGGCGTGGCCCCAGCGGCCTGCGCTCTCCAACGGGGGAGCTTCGGGGGCGAGACGGGTGCCATGACAGACGTCCTGTGGGTCACGTCCGTGTACCCGTGGATAGGAAACAGCGTGGCCGGCGTTTTCTTCGGGACCCAGGCGCGCGCGCTCGCCCGTCTTGGACTCGCCGTGACGGTGGCGGCCCCCCTGCCGCTGACGCCATGGCCGGCGCCCCGGTTGAGAGACCGCTGGCGCGAGTACGCGTCCTCGCCTCGCAGGGGCGAGGACCATGGCGTCAGGGTCCTCCGGCCGCGCTTCGTCAACGTGCCCGGGCAGCCGGATTGGGCACGGCCCGATCGCAGCATCGCGGGGTCCATATGGCGTGCGCGCGGGGAGTGGGCAGGTGCCCGTGTGATCCATGGGCACTATGCAGTCAGCGGGCTTGCAGCCTGGCGCCTCGGTCGGCGAGCGCGCCTGCCACACGTGCTGACCTTCCACGGCGATGACCTGAACGTATGGCCGGAAGAACACCCTCGCCGGGTTGACGATCTGCGCGCGGCGGCCCGCGACGCCGGCGCCGTGGTGACCGTGAGTCAGGCCCTGGGCGAGTTGCTGGTGGATCTTACGGGCGTCGCTGCGGTGCACATCCCGCTCGGGATCGACCACGCTGCGATCGCTGCCACTGCGCTTCCGCGTGCCGAGGCGCGTCGGCGGCTCGGCCTGCCGCAGGATCGCATCGTGGTCCTGATGGTGGGCTACCTGCTCGAGTACAAGGGTGCTCGTCTGCTCGCCGACGCGGTCATGGCGCTCGGCGAGCCGTATCTGGCCCTCTTCGTGGGCGATGGGCCGCTGCTGGGGTACGGCGCAGACCGGCCAGGAGCGACGGGGCTGCTCGACTACCGTGGCCAGCAACCCCATGATCGTGTCGGGCTTTTCCTCTCGGCGGCCGATGCGCTCGTGCTGCCCTCCACCCGCGAGGGACTACCGACCGTGCTCGTCGAGGCAGGCTCGCTCGCGGTGCCTGTGATCGCCAGCGGGGTGGGGGGTATACCCGCCCTGCTGGCGGATGGCCGCGGAACCCTCCTGCCGGCGCTCTCGACCGAAGCGCTCATCGCGGAGCTCGAGCGCCTCGCGGCCGAACCCGACACAGCCGCCGAGCAGGGGCGACGCCTGATGGAGCACGTTCGAGTGCACTACGACGTCGACCGGAACGCCAGCCGCCTTCTGGAGTGCTATCGAACGGTGGTGCCGGACTTGGGGGCGTCGAGGTGATCAGCGGGCTCGCGTTCGACCGCGGGATGGGGCAGAGGGTGGAGCAGAGGTCGCGCTGGTCGCGCGGCACGAGATGGCACCCGCCACTGGTATGCCACGCCTTCGCACACACGGCGAAGATCGTCGACGGCATTGGCCCCGCGCGCTGCGTGCCAGTGACGAGGGTGTACGAGGAGGTACACGACGGGCTCTCCGCGAGCCAGCGCGGGGAGCGGGTCGCTTGGCGCCCAGTACCGGGGTGGCGCCATGTCGGAGTGGCGACTGGTGACGTGCTGCATGAAGGCGCGGTCGTAGACCTCGAGATCGATCCCCACGTCCCGGCGGAACACAGGGTCAGCCAGGATCTCGCAGTTGGTGACACCGAGCAGGCGGTTGGCGAAGTCGCCGTGCGCGGCCACGATGCGCATCGGGAGGCCGGTCCGTGCGCGCAGGTCGCGGATGTGGTTCCGGAACAACTCGCGGGCCTCAGGCAGGTGCATCCGCGCCTGGGCGGGCGTACGCAGGCGATGGCGCTTGGCGACCGCGGCGAGTTCCTCGAAGTGATAGCCGACCTCCCCGCCCTGCGCCACGATCGCACGCATCAGATCGATATCGGCGGTCGCGAGGCGGAAGTAGTACGAGGACGAGGAGATGCCGATCGCCTGTTCGATCTCGAACATCCGACGGGCCGTCCCCGGGTCAGTGTCAACGTCGTGCCGAAGCACGAGGTACCTCCGCTGCGCGTCAACGGAGCCGGATGTGATGGACTGCCAGAAGTGCTCGATGGACACAACGGCGTATCGCTGAGCTGCTGCGGCGCCAAGCAGCTGCGCATACAACGGGAGCCGCGATGGCATCAGGAAATCGCTGCGGATGCGTCGCCAGGCACTCGCTACGCTGCCGGCCACCGATTGCACCCCCGACGTTGGTCGCCCGCGCACGGGCGCCCAGCAGCCACGATACACCCGACTTCTCCCGCGAACGATCCTCCCATGGTGGGTATGCGCAAGGGGGGAAGATCGGTGCGCCGCGCACTGGGTAAGGCATGAGCACGATCCCGAAGATCGGGCCGGGCAACTTCGGGGCGCCGGGCGGGGTCAGGGTCGCCATGGTCGTGTACGGCGACATCACGCACGACAGCCGTGTTCAGAAGGAGGCCAGTGCGCTGGCAGAAGCCGGCCATGTCGTCACGCTCTTCTGCCTCGCCGGGCGACCCGAGGCGATGCCGGGGCTGGACCGCCGCGTCTCCGTCGTCGCGCGTCGGCCTTCTGTGACCAGGATCCTGCCAAGGTCGCCTAGTCCGTTCTTTGCGGCCACGCCCGGTCACTTGGTGAGCCGTGCCGTGCAACGGGCCTCGTGGGTGTGGCAGTACATTCGCAACCTTCGGGCATGGGGCGCGTCGATCGCTGAGGAGGTCGGTCGTCCCGACGTCCTGCACCTCCACGACTTTGCCGCGCTGGTGGCCATGGACCGGCACCTGGCGCCTCGGCCCCTGCTTGTGTACGACGTGCACGATCTCTTCCTCGACACGGGAAGCGGCGCGAGGTTGCCCTGGCCCGCGCGCTGGGCGGTGCGTCAGTACGAGGGCCACCTTGTGCGTCGTGCGGCGGCCGTCGTCACGGTGAACGCGGGACTGGCTCAGGAGTTGCGGCGGCACTACCGTCCCCGTGCGGTCGTCGTGGTGCACAACTGCCCACCTCGATGGACTCCACCGCCTGTGCGGCCGACCCGTCTTCGTGATGCCGCCGGGATTCCAGACGGTGCGCCCATCGTCCTGTTTCATGGGGCCCTTGGCCCGGACCGGGGCCTGGATACCCTGTGCGACGCGATGTTGGAACCATCGCTGCGCGACGCCCACGTCGTCCTCATGGGCTATGGCGTGTTGCGCGAGCACTTCGTCAACCTGGCCGGCGATGCCCGCTTCGGGGGGCGACTCCATGTGCTCGATCCGACCGTGCCCACGGATCTCCTGTGGTGGGTCGCATCCGCGGATGTTGGCGTCCTGGCTCGCCCTGCCACGAACTTGGATCTTGTTCTGTCGACACCGAACAAGCTGTTTGAGTGCCTTGCCGCCGGTACTCCGGCGGTAGTCAGCGATTTCCCGGCCGTGCGGCGAATCGTGATCGAGGATGAATTGGGACCGCTCGGCGTCACCTGTCGTCCGGACGATGCAGCCGATCTCGCGCGGGCAGTCCAATCGATCATCCGGTTGCCGCACCCGCAGATGGAGGATCTCCGGCGACGCTGCGCGACCGCCGCGCGGCTGCGCTGGAACTGGGAGAACGAAGTGATTCCCCTGCTCCGTTTGTACGCCGCCCTGGCCGCGCGCCATCGTGCGGCCGGTGGTTCCGTCGGACCGAGTGGCGCGTCGCGAAGCCCGGGAGACGAGTCAAGCCGCACTGGCTCCACCGGGGTGACGCGGACGGCCGCCGACGCGGCCCGGGACTGACATGTGCGGTATTGCCGGCGCTATCAGCCGGGACGGCACTCCCATCGCAGCCGCGCGCGTCCACGCGATGCTGGACGCTATGGCTCATCGCGGTCCCGACGGTCGTGGAGTGCACGTCGAGGATGAGCTCGCTCTCGGCCACGTCCGGCTGAGCATCCTCGATCCGACCCCGGCGGGCGCGCAGCCCATGAACAGGGACGGCATGCTCCTAGTGCACAATGGCGAGGTCTACAACTACGTTGAACTCGCCGCTCAGCTGCGCGCCATGGGAGAACGCTTCCGGACGAGCACGGACACCGAGGTGATCCTCGCGGCGTACCGTGTCTGGGGTCTGGACGCGGTTGCGCGGTTCAACGGGATGTATGCGTTTGCGCTGTGGGACCCGTACCTCCGCCGGCTCGTCCTCGCCCGCGACAGGTTCGGCATCAAGCCGCTCTACGTCCGTAGGACCGCCCACGCAGTCGTCTTTGCGAGCGAGGTGGCGGCCTTCTTCGTGGGGCGCCCCGTGCACGACGGCGACGACTGGACGCCGGGGCCAAACCCCGCTGCGGTCCGCGACTTCCTCGTCCGCCACCGCACGGATCATTCCCGAGAGACGTTCGTGAGGGGGGTGACCTCGATTCCGCCGGCCCATCTCCTTGTCATCGAGGGTGGATCGGAACGTCTGGTGCACTACTGGGGCCCTCCCGAGCTTGCCGACGACGATCGACCCGCGACATCCTGGGCAGATCGTCGGCGCGACGATGCACTGGTCGAGGAGTTTCGCCAGCGCTTCGACGACGCCGTTCGCATCAGGCTCCGCGCCGACGTCCCGATCGGAACCTGTCTATCCGGTGGCATCGACTCGTCGTCCATCGTCACAACCGTCGCCCAACTGGTCGAGGGCACGTCGTCTGCGCGCGGAACGAACCAGCAGATTCCCGGGCTGGGGTTCCACGCGCGGTTTCCCGACAACGGGATCGACGAATCCGGGTACGCGGAGATGGTCGCGCGGCGCGCAGGCATCAGGCTCATCTGCCGCACCCCGGTGCCGCGCACGCTCACCAGCGCCGTGCTCCCGGTCCTCCGCGCACAGGCCGAGCCGTACGGCTCGGGCTCCATCGACGCGCAGTACGCGGTCATGGACGCGGCACATGCCGAAGGGCTCAAGGTGCTGCTGGATGGCCAGGGCGCGGACGAGCTGCTCGGAGGCTATCTCTCGTACCTGGGGGTGCGCAGCGCCGGCCTTCTCGCCGGGGGGGCGTGGCGCGCGGCCCTGCGCGAGCTGCGCGCCCAGGTGGCGGCGGGCACTGCGACCTCGGCGGGCGCGCTTGCGTGGATGCTTCGAGCGATGGCGACCCAGCGCGAGATCGAGTGGATCCGCGACGCATCAGGAGGTCGTTACGGCATGCGGTGTGGTCCGGAGCTGGCACGCGAGCCGCCACTATCGGACCCTGCCGGCGGAGGTGGCCAGCGGGGCACGAAGCTGGCAATCCAGCTGTGGCTCTCGATGTCCACCAATGGGCTGCCGGCCCTCCTCCGCTACGAAGACCGGAACAGCATGGCCTTCGGCATCGAGGCACGCGTGCCGTTCCTGGATTTCAGGTTGGTGGAGCTTGCGACACGCCTGCCCGACCGGCTCCGGGTGGACCACGGAGTAACGAAGGTCATCCTGAGACGGGCGATGCGGCGGCGCGTACCGGATGCCGTCCTTGCTCGGCGTGACAAGATGGGGTTCCTCGCCCCGGAGGACGCCTGGCTCAGGTCCTCCCACGCGGCGGTGGCCGCCGTACTGAGAGGAGGCCAGGTCGCCGAGCGTGGCTGGGTCGAACGCCGTGAACTCGAGCGCGTCCTGGCGTCGGGGCTGACGTCTGGGCGCGGAGCGGCGCAATTGTGGCGACTCTTCGTCGTCGAGGCATGGCTGCGACTGTTTTGGCCTCAGGGGGTCGCCGTGAGCCAACTCGTCGCCGCATCTGCCTCCGCTGCCGAGCTTGCGGAACTGGCGCAAACGAACTGCTGAACAGCGTTGGCGCGAGTGAGAGCCAGTGGCATCCTGGGAGGGACGCTACGTGGTCCGGGCCAAGCGCCCCTGTCGTCTTAGCGTTTCAGTCACGAAAGCAAGGAGCACAACGAGCGCAAGGCCGATACCCGCTCCGAGCGCTGCTCCCTGAACGACCCTATCCTCCCTGGTGCTCCCGGTCGCCACTGCCGGATCAACCACGGTCACTGCCATCGCGGGCGTAGCCACAGAGCTGCTTCCCGCACTGTACGTTGCGAGTTCATTGGCGATGGCGTTGGCGAGCGCCGCAGATTGAGACGGATCACGGTACGCCACGACAATGTCCACCAGGCCCGTGTTCGTGGTGGCGCGCGCCGAAACTGCCGACGCGAGGCTCTCGACTGAGACAGCCACACCCGCGGAGCTGATCGCGCGCGCGAGGATCGGACGAGTGGTCGCGAGTTCTGCATACGTCGGCGCCAGCGCCTGACCCACGAGCACGTCATTGAGGCTGACGTTCGATGCGCCGGGCGGCGGGCCCACCAGGAGGCTTGCTCGACTCGAATAGAGCGTCGGCGCCTGAGAGGCAAGCAGGTACGCGATCACCCCGCCCAAGATGGCACAGCCAAATGCCGCAGGAAGCCAGCCCCGACCCACCGAGGCGATACGCGACAATGTCACGACTTGCTCCCCCGAACCGCCTAGGGCCGGCACTGTACGCGTCTCTTGCCAGTAGACAAGCGTCCGGGCGGCTCGTTTGCGGCGAGCCGATGGGCCCGATGTCTCAGCGAGCCGCCCGAATCAACTGTGGTAAGCGATGGTCAGTGTCTCAGTTGATGGTGTTGTTCGACACGACTAGTCCAGTGCTGAGGCCCTCAAAGTCCTCGAAGAACTCCGGCCAGCCTGTCGCCGTGTTGCCCGTGACAGACGAATTGACGGTGTCGAACGTTGTGACGGCCAACAGGTTGTACGTCACGGGCGCGGGCGAATCGAGCTGGTTGCCCTGGACGACGACCGCCGTCGCGCGATTGCCGATGCCGTCTGTGGTGACGAAGACGCCACGGGAGGCGCGCATGATCGTGTTGTCCAGGAACGAGATGTGCTGACCCCCGTGCGTGTCGAGGGCATGCCATGTCGGAACGTCCTCGACCGTGTTGCCGCTCACGGTGATGTATGCCGAGGCCGGTGCCTCTGTGTCCGTGAGCCCGATGCCGTAGCTGTTGTTGGCGTCCAGGATTCCGCCAGAACCGCCGGTCGCCCAGCCCTCACCGATTCGTTCCACCAGATTGCCCGAGATCGTGCCACCCTGCCCCGAGAGCACCATGATGCCGGCGTAGAAGGTGTCGTGGACCGTATTGTTCTCGATCAGGACGTTGCTGACGTGCACGAGCCACATGCCACCCTGCCCGAAACGGCCGACGTCGCTGTTGCGAACCACCAGGTTCTGGATCGGCGAGGCGGCCGTACCCTGCGCGTAGATGCCGTTCTCCGAGGGATTGAAGTTCAGTGACTGGCCACCGAGGATGTGCAGTCCGTCGAGGGTGACGTTGCTGGAGGTCACGAGCAGCGCGCGCGATCCGGTGCCCACCGTGATCGCTGCCCCCTCGAGCGTGAGCGGCTTGCTGATCGTGGCTCCGGTCGTATACGAGCAGCCTGTGAGATTCAGCACTGACCCCGACGGCGCGGCGTCGACGGCCGACTGCAGTGAGGCTGGGCACGTCAGTGCCGTGGGTGCAGGTGTCGACGTCGGTGCCGGGGTGGACGTCGCCGTCGGTGTCGACGTCGGCGTGACGGTGGGTGCTGCCGCAGGTGTCGACGTCGGTGCCGGGGTGGACGTCGCCGTCGGTGTCGACGTCGGCGTGACGGTGGGTGCTGCCGCAGGTGTCGACGTCGGTGCCGGGGTGGACGTCGCCGTCGGTGTCGACGTCGGCG
>JAJYJR010000895.1 GCA_021789355.1 Chloroflexota bacterium
GGCGCTCGCGGGCGTCCTGCTGCCGTCCGGCCGCATCCCGGCGGCGCGCGCGGATGCGGGCACCCTGGCGACCGTGGTGCCGGTGGTGCTGGTGTCGGGCTACGACTACGAGCAGGGGACCGCCTACTTCGGGTTCTACGCGGACACCGCCGGTGGCGTGCCGCCCTACACCTGGGCCTGGTCCTCCACCAACGCCGGCGTCGAGGCCGCGATCAGCGCCGCCGGCATGACCGGCGCGCAGATCGGCTGGGCCATGCTCGGCTGCGCCGACCTGGCCAACGGGGCCACCCTCCGCGTGACGGTCCGCGATTCGCGCGGGCCGGTGCTGGGCATTCCGGCCACCACGGGCGGTTCCGTGACGCTCGCACCCTGCCCGACTACGCCACCGGACCCGGCGTCCGATGCGTGGGCCACGCTGGCGGCGCCGCCGCCGCCCGCCCCGCCGGCCCCCGCCGTCTCGTATGACCCGGCTACCGGCGACCTGACCGTGCACCACCTCGTGGCGGTGAAGACGCTCACCTCGCTGTGGGCCGCGTCGCCCGGGCAGAACGCCGAGTTCTCCTACGCCGAGACCATCGTCCCCGGCCCGCCGCCGAACGTGCCGACCAACCAGGGGTACCTGACCGCGCTGTGGTTCACCGAGACCGCGCACTGCACGGCGATCGGCCCCGGTGGGGGCGTCCGCCTGGCCTATGGCCTGGTCGCCATCACGGGCCTCCTCGGGGGACCGATCTACACGCAGAGCACTACCTACACCTGCCCGCCGGTGGTGACCCCGCCGCCGGTGTCGCCCGCGACGCCTGCGCCGACCGTTCGTCCGGCGCCGGTGCCAACCGCGCCTCCCACGCCGACTGCCACCCCGCTGGCTCTGCCCGCCCCGGCCTTCACCGCTCGCCCGGACCCCGTGCTGGTCGGCCAGGCCGTCGCGCTCACGCGCACCAGCACGGGGACCATCACGAGCCTGGCCTGGTCCGCCGACGATGGCTGGACCGCCACGGGCGCGAGCGCCTCCCACGCCTTCGCCGCCGCCGGCAGCCACACCGTCTCACTGCGGGCGTGCAACGCGGGCGGCTGCGCCTCGACCAGCCGGAGCATCGAGGTGCTCCCGGCGTCGCCGGTGGCCGGCTTCACCGTCACGCCCAGTACCGGGCTCGCCGGGGTCACGGCGTTCGTGCTGACCGACACCAGCACGGGGACGATCACCTCACGCCTCTGGTATGCCGGCGACGGCTGGTCCAGCACGGCGTGGACCGCCTCCCACGTGTTCGCCGCGCCGGGCACGCATACGATCACGCTCTGGATCGCCTCTTACGGTCGCTGGGCCTCGGTCAGCCACACGGTGGTCGTGGCCGCAGCGATGCCCGCGCCGACCGTTCGTCCGACCCCTGCGCCAACCATCGCGCCAACGCCGACGCCCCACCCGGTGACGACGCCGGCCCCCACGCCGACGGCGATCCCAAGCGTTGCACCGACCACGGCTCCTTCGGCAGCTCCCTCGGGGACCGCGCCGGTGGCCGGGTTCACGGCCACCGCTGATCCGACCGCGACCGGCAGCGCCGATGCCCTGATCGACACGAGCCTCGGCACCGTCACGCGCTACGTCCGGTCGGCCGACGCAGGGGCCGTGCTGAGCAGCACCAGTGCCCCCGAACCGACGGTCTCGTTCTCGACGCCGGGCGCGCACACGATCACCCTCACCGTGACGGGGCCCGGGGGCAGCTCCACCGCCGCGCACACCATCACCGCGACGGGGAGTGCGGCCGCCACCGCCATCGCCACGCCGTCCCCTTCGCCGCAACCGACCGGCTCGCCGCGTCCGACGCCCGCCGGCGCGGCCACCCCCGGGACCGGGAGCTCGGGTCGTCCGTTCCCGTGGGCCGACTGGCTGGCCTACCTGCTCGCGCTCGGGGCCCTCGGGGTGCTGCGCCGCTGGCGCGCCGAGCCGGCCCCCGGTGGGCGCCGGTCGTGGGTCGGGGTCGCCCTCCTGACGGCCGGCGCGGTCGTGCTCCTCTCGGGCGGGTCGGTCGGGCCGGGTCCGCATGGCCTGGCGCCGACGCTCGGTCTGCTCGCGCTCGGGATCGCGGTGATCGGTCTGGCCTGGTTCCGGCCACTGCCCGCGCGTCGGGGGGCCCGCGTGCTGGCCGCCGTCCTCGCCGTGCTGGCCGCCGCCTTCGCTGCCCAGGGCGACGGGCTGCTCCTGGCCCTGGCCCTGGTGGGGATCGCCGTCGTGGAAGCCCTGGGCTGGCTGCGGCTCGAGGATCCCGACGACCCCTGGACCGCCAAGCCGGCGGAGGGGACCGAGCGGGGCGGCTCGTCGGCCCGCGAGCAACCGTCCGTGAAGGATAGGCAGGCTGCTGATGGGCCGTCCGCGCCCGATCCGCGGGCGGCGACCAGCGGGCCGATCGCGCCCGCAGCCGACGGATGGTCGGTCGAGGATCGGTGGGCGTCCGACCAGTGGCCCTGGCCCTCGGCGGTCGGCACGACGACTGCCGATCAGCCGGGCAAGAAGCCGGATCGAAAGGCTCGTGGCGGCTGGGCACAGCTCGATCGGTAGCACCCCCGGCCGGGCCGGGCCGGCGCGTCAGCGCAGGTGCCAGTTCCGCAGGGGCGAGCGCAGGGCGCGGGCGCGTTCCGAGAGGATTGGGTCGTTCCTTCGGGCGGCGTGCCAGGACTGGAGCGGCGTTGGCAGTGGCGGCAGGCGAGCACCGCAGTCGGGGCACAGCTCGCCCCACGCCCCGCGCTCCGACTCGCAAGGCATGGCA
>JAJYJR010000896.1 GCA_021789355.1 Chloroflexota bacterium
GGCGCGGCTCATCGGGCAGGTGCGGCGCTACACGCTGATCCAGCTGGCAGCCTTCCTGCTCATCCTCGTGGCCATGGTGCTCATGCACTACGAGGGGTAGCCGCGAGCCGCCGGTCGGCAACGACGCGAGTCGGATCGGCTCTTCGGCGATCGAGCTCGATCTTGGGCGGACCGCTCATGGGCTGGCGCGACGGCGACGCACCGCCTGACTGCTGCGGACTCCTTTCAGGGCTCGTCGACACGCTGGGGAGCGTCGCTGCACGGGAGACGTCTGCTCCACGACCTGATGGCATTGGGGGAGCGGGATCTTGCTCTCGGCGGTGCCAAGCCCATTCTGGGCACGGCCGGCTCCCGCCCGCGCAGCATGCGCCGACGAACAAGTAGTTGACCGACCTCCACCCCCACGGGTGTCGACAGTCCCTGTCAGGCTCCGCTCCGTCCTGGCGCCGGCGCCGCCCCGACCTGCTGCAGCAACCGGAGGTTATCCCACGCCCCCCAGTGCTCGACCAGCTTGCCCTCGGCGACGCGGAAGACATCGATCACGGGCAACTCGATCTCTCGTCCGGTCGGGCCAACTCCCATGAACTCACCCCGATGTGTCCCTCGAGCCGTCTTGATGGTCGCTACCTTGTCGCCTTCCGCAACCTGATCGACGATCGTGAATCGCACATCTGGGAACGCAGTCAGCATTCCGGCGTAGAATCGCTTGAAGTGGTCGGGACCGCGCTGTGGTGCCATGCCCAGTGGAACGGCGTGGTCGAGGTATTCAGGTGAGAATAGCTCGTCCACAAGGTCCATCCGATGATCGGATTGAACCTCCTCCACGAAGCGCCGCACGACCGCCTTGTTCTCCTCGTTACCCATGCCTACCTCCTCAGATGTCCCGCGGAAGAACGCGAAGTATCCCTTGCCAGATGCGGTGACGCGTCGTGGTCGTGGATCGATGGTGGCGAGGGTGCGAATCGCGGTGGGCGATACGGAGGGAACCGGGGTATCGAGAGCGACCGGCCGCGTCGCGACTCTGGGCTCGTCTTAGCCGCACGGCAGTCCGGGCAATGACGCTGCACCGTTGATCGCCGTGGCCATCGTGCTCATGCATTATGAGGGGTAGCCGGGAGCCGCCGGTCGGCGAACGACGCAAGTCTGATCGGCCGTTCGGCGGGGGGATCTCGACTCGGGGTGGATCGCTCACCGGCTGGCGCGACGGTGACGCATGGCCGGGCTGCTGCGGGCTCGTTTCAGGGCTCGTCGACACTCTGGGCAGTGCCGCTGCACGGGCGACGTCCGCTCCACGACCTGATGGCATCGATCGCACTCCAGCAGTGCAACCATCAGCCATTCGCGGGACCGCTCGGGATGGGGGAGCGGGATCCTGCTCTCGGCGGTGCCCAGCCGATTCAGTACACGGCCCGCTCCGGCCCGCCGGAGCCATTTTCCCGATCAGATCTCGCCCGCCGAGATCGGCCGTGGCCCCCGAGAATGGTGCTCCGGGGATATCCGTGACTCACACCGTGACTCACACGCGGCGGCCCAGCGACACGCGATCTGGCCACGCCTCGCGGTCGCCCGTAGCCCACGGGGTCAAACTGGCCGGCTGACCTGGCCTGCTGCGTTGAGGTTGGGTCCGGTCGAGGTCTCGTGCGCCCTCGCGCGGCAGCCGCACCAGCGTCCCGCCAGCCCGATCCGCGACCGCGAACCTGACTCCCGGGTCGACTGGAGGGGCCCAGCCGATCAGTGCCAGCGGTGCTGGTTCGAGCGGCCGCCCGTCTTCGTCGTGGCGCCCACCACAGTCAACAGGCCCCCACTCACCGCGGAGCGGGGGCCTGTCCGAGGTCTGGCACGAAACGACGACGTGGGGTCGGCGCCGTGGAGTCCCTCTACTTGAACAAGAAGGTCGCGGTGTGGGCGGAGCCGTCGTTCAGCATGACCACCAGCTGCCCGCACGTCCCTGACCGCGCCTTATCTGTCTTCCAGACGTGGGTGTACTGGCCGCTGGTCGGGTCGTAGCTCAGGCTGCTGCTCCCGGCCGTGACCGTGGCGATCGTATCGCCTGACGTGCCGGACGTGTCGCAGTCCATCGGCTGCATCAGGGGATAGCCGGCCGCGAAGATGTCGAGCCCCCTGGTCACTGCCCAAGCTGAACTTCACCGGTACGGCCGAGCCAGCCTTCACGGTGTTCGAGGCCGAGTTGTCGATCGGTGAGAAGAACCCGCTGAACGTGTACGGAACGATCCAGAGTGGCGACACTCGTCGCGTGAGGATCGCCATCGTCAGCGACACGTACGTGCCGCTCGTCAGTGGGTCCGGCCACCTGCCCTCGCGTTCTCGCCGAGCACCGAACCCACCGACCCAGCCTCGAGCACCCGTCGTCCTCGTGCGGCGACAGCGCCGAAGAGCCGCACGCGCTCGGGGGAGGCGTGCCGACCCCGACGCGGAACGCCGCGCGGAGGGACGCATCTCCCTCCCAAGCAGGCAACTTCTCCCGGAGATACAGCGACGGGGCGTTGCCGTCTCAGGGTGCCGAAAGTCGGCGACGAGCACCGCGCGCTCCAGGGCGAAGTGCGCGACGCGCACATGACGGACCGTCATGACACGGCGAGCCGGGGACGAAACACTGGCACCGGCCGACGTGGCAGGCCAACCACACGGTTGGTCGAGGCACGACTTCCTGGCGGTCCGCCGAGCTCGGGGCGAGGAACACAGGATCCGATGCTGAGAACGCGCGATGACCGATGACGCGGCTCGCGTTCGCCGCCCGCG
>JAJYJR010000084.1 GCA_021789355.1 Chloroflexota bacterium
CCGGTGTCCGCCCCGCCGGCGTTGTCGACGTCGAACGCCCCACCCCGGTCCCCCCGGGCGCTGTGGGCGCCCGGAGCGCTGAGCCAGGCCGGACCGGCTGCGCCCGTGGATCGCGGACCTGCCCCGGCGCCACCCGCGTCCGCCGGACCGTCACTCGCCGACCTCGAGCTCCGGCTGACCGGCCGGCTCCTCGCCTGGGTGGGCGGCGCGGCGCTCCTGATCGGCATCGCGTTCCTGCTCAGCCTCGCCTTCAGTCGCGGATGGATCGGCCCAGAGGCTCGCGTCGTCGCAGGATTCGCCGCCGGCGTGGTCCTGATGGCAGGCGGTGCCTGGTCCTTCGACCGCCACCAGCCGCTGTTCGGCCACGTCCTCACGGCGGTGGGCCTCGGCGCGATCTCGCTGGCGCTCTTCGCGGCGACCAGGCTCTACGGCCTGATCCCACCCGAGATCGGGCTCGCCGCCACGCTGGTGACGGCCATCGGTGCGGCGGCCATCGCCGTCCGCGCCGACTCCCAGGCGGTCGCTGCCTACGGGCTCGCGGCGGTCCTCGTCGCACCGCCGATTCTCGGGGCCCCGGCGACGATCGTCACCATCGGCTACCTGGCCACGCTGCTCGTGGGGACGACGCTCATCGCGCTGGCCCGCACCTGGAGCTGGCTTCCGCCGCTGGCGTTCCTGCTCTCGGCCCCCCAGCTCGTGGCGTGGTTGGTGAGCGACCCGTTGCAGGCGACGGCACTCGTGTCGCTCGCGGGCTTCTGGCTGCTCAACGAGCTCGCCGCGGGCGGCGAGGAGTATCGAAGACCGGGCAACCTCCTCCGCGGGCCCACGGTGAGCCTCGTGCTGCTGAATGCGGTGTTCGTCGCCGGGTCCGGCTTGTACGTGCTTCGCGACGAACCGAGTGTCGTGCGCGGCGCGTTGCTCGTGGCCCTCGCCCTGGGACACTTCACAGTCGGCGGATGGTTCCTGTGGCGACGGGGTGAGATCCACCCGTTCGGGATGCTCGTCACCGGTGTGGGCATCGCGGCACTGACCCTCGCCGTACCGATCGCGCTCAATGGTCCGGCCGTGGCTCTCGGCTGGACCGCGGAGGCAACGGTGCTGGCCTGGATCCACGGATGGCGGAGCCACCGCTTCGCGGGCCTCGCCGCGATCGTCATGGGCGGCCTTGCCATCGGGCACCTCATCGCGATCGAGCTCCCCGTGCACGACCTGGGGCCGCTGCTCACGGGCGAGCTCACCCCGACGGCGGGCGCGGTGCCATTCGTCAGCGGCGCCGGGCTCGCCCTCGTCTGCCTGCTTGCCGCCCTCGCGTTTTCAGGCGTCGTGGTCGCCGCACCCCCTGTTCGGCTCTCGCTGGCGGCGCTCGGCCTCCTCCTCGTCGCCTATGCCATGCCGTTCGAGGTCGACCGCCTGCCGCTCGTGGGCGGCCTCTCCGTCCTGGCGGTGGGCGCCGTGGTTGCGGAGACGCTGATCGTCGAGCGTGTTCCGGGGCCCACGACCGCGACGCTCCTGGCGTGGACGCGCGTTCTCTATGGCCCTGCGCTCGCGGCCATGGCGCTCGCCCTCGTCACCCTGGCGAGCGTCGAACTGCCAGTCGCGCTGCTGGGGAATGTGGCTCTGCCTGCCACTCCATTCGTCGATGAGGGGGCCATCGCCGGCGCCATCATCATCGCGGCGGCGGCCGCCATCGCGGTGGCGACTCCTGACCGGGATGTGCGAGTAACAGGCGTCGTCCTCGCCACTTCGGTTGCGGCCTACCTGGCGCTCTTCGAGCTGCCGATCGCCGGTGTGGTCGTCTTCTGGTCGGCCCTCGCCATCGTGCAGTTCGGAGTCGCACGCTGGGACCGTGGCCTGGGGCCGGCGTGCGAAAGAGGATGGACGGTGCTGGTCGGCCTGGGGCTCCTCGGAACACTGGCCGAGATCGCGCCACCGGACCGGCTTGGCGTCCGCGAATGGGTCCCGGCGTCCGAGTGGGCCTCGATCCAGCATCCGCCCTTCGTCAGCGCCGCGACCGTTGCGCTGGGCGCCGTCATCGTGGCGCTGCTCGCCGGAATGCGTGAGCTGCGAGCGCGACCGTGGTCGATCCGCCTTGGAGTCGCCGCCGCCGGCCTCGGCGTCTACCTGCTTTCCATCGGCGTTGTCGACGAGTTCGCGGCCCGGGTCGGCGGTCCGATGGCGATCGAGGAGCTGCAGAAGCAGGCGCAGGTCGCGCTCTCGATCCTCTGGGCGATCCTCGGTGTCGCAGCGTTGATCGCCGGCATCCGTCTCGCCAACGCGACGGCCAGGCATCTGGGTCTTGCCCTCCTCGCGCTTGCGACGGTCAAGGTCTTCGTCGTCGACCTCGCGGCGCTCGACGTCGCCTATCGCGTGCTGTCCTTCATCGGCCTCGGCGTCCTGCTCCTCATCAGCGCCTACGCCTTCCAGTCGCTTCGGCCGCGACCGGGTGGGAGGGGAGGGACGGCCGCCGTGCATTGAGTCAGCCCGAGGGAGGGTGACCTTGCCGCACATGCGGGCCTCGGGCTCGCCGGCTCGAGTGGTCAGCCCACGATCATGCGAGCGCATGCGGCTGTGAGGACCATCTCGCGGACCCCTCAGTCACTGCTCGGCGCTACTGGGTGCGTTGACGCTGCCGCGGTCTCCGGCGGGGATCGGGGGCGGGGTGCTGGCGTCGAGCCGCTGCCAGCTGCTCCAGCCCGCTCCCCCGAAGGTGCTCCCGAACCACGACGTCCTGGTCGGAACGCGATCTGACGGCCGCCCCCTCCTGTGATCTGTGGCGGCCACCGACCGGCGGGCCGCCCTCGCGGCTGGCGGTGATCTACCTGCACGGCTCCCTGTGGCAGGCCCTCGACAAGGACGTTCTCACGCGACCCCTGTTCCGGCGCCTCGCCGGGCAAGGGCACGTGATCGTAGACCTCGCGTACCCGCTCGCGACAGCGCACCAGGGTGCGATCCACGACGTCGCGCGTTGCCTGGCGCTGATGGTCCGAGACCGGATCGGGCATCTACGAGAACCATCAGAGGGAAGTGGAGCGGGAGACGGGTCTCGAACCCGCGACATGCAGCTTGGAAGGCTGCCGCTCTGCCAACTGAGCTACTCCCGCCCGCGGGTCTTTCGGACCGGCGCGAGGAAGGGTAGCACGGGGCTGCGACCCGGACACTGGAGTCTCGTCGTGGGCCCAGCCTCGTCAAGTCCTCTGGGTCGATCGCAGTCAGCGGTGGCCTGGCTTGTCGTCCACCAAGCGCTGGCCGACTCGGTGCTGCGGCGACCGCGTCGCAGGTAGCGGACCCTGCCCCGACTTGCGTACCGTAGTAGCCGCCGACGGCTGCCCGATCTGGCGGAAGAAACGGCCCGCACCGCTCAGGAGGGCGAAGGCAGCCTGACCGAAGTCAAGATCGCGCGCGCGGCGGCCTCGCCTGCGGCCAGATCGGGGCCGCGAAGGCAGGCGACGAACTGGTGGTCGCCCGACCCGTCCGGTAACGTCGGCGCGGTCGCGCTGAGCGTCTCGTCCGCGCCGATTGCGGCGCAGATCCCGGGCGCCTCGCGCAGCACCGGGATGGCACGCCGTTCGAGGTGCGCGACGCCCACAGGGAGCTGCTCGGCTGCGGGTCGGGCCCGCGGAGCGGGATCCAGGCCACCAGCACCCCGTTCGACCAGAGACGCTGGAGGGGCCAGCAGGCCTCCAGCGTCGGCGGATCCGCCGAGCACTTCGCGGCGATCGGCTCGCGCGACACGAACGTGATGTCCTCCTTCCCGCCATGTTGAACCGGTGGCATCCCTGTCACGTGCCAGGACGCGGAGATGGACGTCTGCGACAGGAGCGTGTTCTGCCCCCGGGCCTATTGCCATGACCCTTCAGCCAGGGCCGTCATGCGCATCGGGCTATGTTCCCCGTGCCGACCCTTGGAACCCGGTGCGCTCATCTTGAGGAAGCCGTCAGCGGGGTTTCGTCCGGGGGACGAACCGACGGAAGGCCTTGACGAGCGGCTCGACGGTGGACCAGGCTGGCGGATCCCCCATGACGACGAGACCACCCTTCGTGCCGAACGTCTCCGCGAATGTGGCGAGGTGGCCATCAAACAGGGTGTGGAGGTCGGCGCCGGCAGGCAACTCGCTGTCCTCGCGGAACTTCTGCTCGACAAGTGGGGACAGCCTGTTGAGGTCATCCGCCGACACACCCTTCGTCGAGAATTGATACAGATCGAACGCGTCGCGATCGAGCCCGCGGTCGACGAAGGCGCGGATCTTCTCGGCCAACCGCTCGAGGCGGGCGACGACGAGGAACGCCGTCTCTCGCCCGCGGATCGTGATCGTCTGCCGCTCCGGCTCGAGGATCAGCGGCGCGTCCCGGTGGATGCTCAGGGCGACCGTCATCTCGTCGACGCCGGACAGCGGATAGCAGGCGATCACCGGAAAGCGGAGACCCGTCGTGCCCAACTTCGTGAACCGCTCGATCCGCTTGACGACCTTCTGCGCCTCGGTTGTCGAGAGTGCCTCGCGGATGGTGGCCTCGGTGAGCCGCCCGCCTGTCGCCAACACACCATCGAGGTCTCGCGAGAGCCGCGGACTGCCATCGATGAGGTTCATGATGGCCCCGCCTTTGAACGCCACCTTCCCGCCCACTTTGGGGTGCGCCGCGAGCAGGCCCGCGATCTGACCGAGGATCAGGGCGCGCTCGAAGTCGTCGAGCGGAACGCTCGCGTTCTCCGCCGCGCGAACGATCTCGGTCCGCAGGTTGACTCGCCGGTGTTGGTCGCTCATCGGCTCGCCCGAAGGATGCTGTCGGGCGGCCGGGGGAGAAACAATCGCCACGTGGTGTTCTGGACGCTGTCGCCGGCCAGACGAGTCACTCCATCCTGAGACCGAGCCAGAGCGAGCAGGTCGGCGTTGGCGCGTGCTCGAACGAGTTCGAGCAAGAACCCGAGGCGGCGGGCTGCGGCGACCGATGGGCGCTTCCGGAGCGCGGTCACCAGGTCGCGTTCAGTGACCTTGCCGGCCTCGAACGCGTTGCGCAGGACGCGCGCGGTCTCGGCGTAGTCGAGCCGATAAGGCATGAACCGCACCTCGTCGACGAAGGCCTGCGCGATCGTCGCTACGACCACCTGCTCTCCGCGCACGCTCGACGTGGTGCGAGCGGCGTGCGAGGTCTGCTCCGGCGAAACGACGAAGTGCACGCGGAAGGCCCCGTACGCGATGTCGGCCTGGCGTTGTGCCGTGATCGAGTACCAATGCGAGATGTCCTGGTCGTTGAGGCCGTGCAGCATGAGTGCGCCGTGGCCGCTGATGTAGCCGGAGGAGTCGACGCGATTGATGGCTCGCGGCAGCGACGGTAGACGGCCTTGCGCCGTCGGCACCAGGTACAGCCCCTTCCGGAGGCGAAGGATCCGCTTGTCGGCGACAAGAGAGCGCAGGACAGCCATCGACAGCGGGGGGGTTGGGACGACCGGGCCGTGCTCGATCAGCCACGCCAACCCCTGCTCCTTCTGAGGCAGCGCGATGAGCCTATTCTCATGCAGCGTATTGATGTCCACCACAGAATGCTACATGAAAGTAGGCCGCCGTCAAGTGCCGCCGACCCCTCACTCGATGCCGGGCGCACGGAGCCACTCCTGCTTCCCGAGCACGGGTACGGTTGACAACAGTCAGCGCGATCTCGCCTCTCCCTGCCCGCACCGAGCCGGTCCCTCAGGGCAACCTGACGGCCGGCGTCCACGTCCGACCGCCGTCGTCGCTGCGGTACAGCTCTCGCCCGCGGCCGGCGTAGCCGGCGTAGCCGACGTCGAGGCGTTGGCTCGCGAACTCATCAGGATCTGGCAATTGGCGCTGCAAGTGGTTCCCACTGTGCAGATCGGGCATGCAGGACCCCTGACGGTCTGGTTCGCCATCAGTGGTTTCGAGGATGGCTTGGTGTTCCCGGCCCGCCCACGCGGGCGCGAGAGACAGCCCCTGTCGCCGGCCCGGTACCGGAGCAAGATCTGGCCGGATGTGCCGCAGGCGATGCCGCCGGATGAGATCGCAATGGCAATGCTCATGGGGCTGGTGCGGGCGTTCGAGTACCGAAGGGCAGGAGCTGTCGTACAGGAAGCCGTCGAGCGAGTCAGGGCCCATCTCGCCATACCGTGACGGCTCCGCTGGGACCGGCACCTTCCGCAGTTGGCACTTGATCGAACGGCGTCTTGCTCCCGTCCCGCCGCGACCTCTCGAGGCGTCGACTACGCCGCTCGAGCCTCGCGAATGCGGAGATCGACCCTGCCAGGGACGGGGACCATCTGGTCGTACAGGGTCTCGAGCTCGGCCCACAGCCTCGCGACCTCCGGGTCATCAATGTCGCGACTCCGAACGCCGTAGTCGATTGTCGCGAGGATGCCGCCCTCCCAGCCGACCTTATCGGCCAGGAGGCGGAGGCTCATCTTCCGTCGTGCGCTCATGCTGGTCTTCACCTCTGCGCCGGCGATGAACCAATGTGACGCGCGCGTCGCGGGGATCACGGCCACGTCGTCCGTGTTCGGCGTCTACCTGGCGCCGCCGGCCTCCCGCCGCCAGCACGGAGGGACTAGAAGCCCCAGCGCCCCGGTTTGCTGGCATCAAGGCGGTCGGCAAGTCGCACGAGCGTGAGCGTTGCCTGCGCGACGGCGAACGCGTGGACATCAGTGGCGTCGGCATCGTGGACCACGGCATTCGCGAGTCCGACTGCGGCCTTCGCGAATCGCCGGATCTCCTCGTTGGAGGGCCCCGGCAACCGGGTCGCAAAGAACAAGTCGAGGCGGGACTTCGCGTCGTTCCGTGCGGGCATGACCGCTCCGCGCACGACCATTGACTCGTCGAACACGAGTTCGGCGAGGTCGATCAGGATCTCGCGGCACCGCCGTCCGACATCCTGAAAGTCGTCGACCGTGCTGGCCGTCGCGAGCTCGTCCTTCAAGTCCATCCAGGCGCCGTTCCAGGGCTTGGATGGACGGCGCCCCCCAGTCGGCCAACGACACAACCGCCGCGGCCAGTACGAGGAACCCGACACCGAAGCCCGCCATCTCCGCCGACGGACGGTGGGTCGCCTACGTGGCCGGCAGTGGCGATGCGGCCGGCGCGAGGACCCTCCGGGTCTGGGACCGCACGACGGGGCAATCGTCGTCACCGGGACCGCTCCGGGGATCGTGCGATCAGCCCGCCCTCTCCGCAGACGGCCGCTTCCTCGCCTTCCGCTCGGATGCGGCGCTGGTGCCGGCCGACACGAACCGGCTCCCGGACATCTACGTGCTCGACCGCCAGGCGGACACCTTCGATCTCATCTCGATCGGAGTCGGTGGCAGGCCCGGGTTCCGCGGCACCGTCGGCCAGCCGTCGATCTCGGCCGACGGCCGGTTCGTGGCCTTCGCCTCCAGCATGATCGGGCTCGTCTCCGCGCAGGTCCCGATCGGGATCACGCAGGTGTACCTGCGTGATCGTTCGGCGGGCACGACCGTGCTCGTCTCGGCGGCAGCCGACGGGAGCCCGGGCGATCGGTCGAGCCAGGAGCCGTCGATCAGCGGCGACGGATCGACGATCGCGTTCTCCTCGATAGCGAGCGCGTTCGTCGGAACATCGGGCCCCCAGGGGGTCTTCGTGTGGAGCGCCGCCGGCGGGGCGATCGAGGAGGCGTCCGTGAGCACCGAGAGCGCGCAGCCGGACCGGTCGAGCCTCCAGCCGTCGCTGTCCGCCGACGGGCGGTATGTGGCGTTCGCCTCGTTCGCGACCGACCTCGTGCCGGGCGACACGAACGGCCTCGCCGACATCTTCGTCCGTGACCTCGTGCGCGGTCGAACGACCCGCGTGTCGGTCGGTCCGGGTCCGATCCAGGCCGCCGCGCCCCCCGCCGCCCTCAAGCTGGCTGGCAGCTTCGCGCCGGCCGCGTCGGCGGACGGCCGGTACGTCGCGTTCGAGTCCGACGCCGCGAACCTCGTTCCCGGCGACACGAACGGCGTTCGCGACGTGTTCGTGCGCGACCGGCAGCCCACGATCGCCATCGCCCCGAACCCGCTGGACTTCGGCACCGTCGGACCGGGCGCCCCGGTCGCGCCCCGGGCGGTCACGTTGAGCAGCACGGGGGCCGGGCCGCTCGACGTATCCGGACTCGCCATCGCCGGCCCGTCCGCCTCGAGTTACGCGGTGACGGTCGACGGATGCACCGGAGCCACCCTCTACCCCGGCGACAGTTGCCAGGTGACGGTGACGTTCACGCCGGTGTCGGCCGGGCTCGCCTCGGCGACACTGCAGGTCGTCGACTCGGCCGCCGGATCGCCTCACGCGGTCGGGCTCACCGCGCTGGTCGTCCGCAGCGGCGCCTCGATCGCGCTGTCGCCGGAGGTAGGGCCCCCCGGGATCGTGGTCGCCGTCACAGGGACCGGTTTCGTGCCCAACGAGCCGGTGACCCTGACCTGGCAGCCCGGGATCACGCCCGTGCCCCTGGCGCCGATCGTGGCCGGCCCCAAGGGATCGTTCCGCGCCCAGGTGCTGGTCATGCCCAACGACATCCTCGGGCCGCGAAGCCTGTTCGCGTCTTCCCCGGCGGGTGGCCCGGACGTGCCGTCGGCGGCGGCCCCGTTCCTGGCGGAGCCGCACACCGCCGAGCCGCCAATCGGCCCCGTGTTTCACGAGGGTCCGGGCGGCGCCGGTTCGCTCATCTTCCGGCATTGACCTGAGGTGATCCCGCTAGCGCGGACAACATGGGGGAATCCACCCCTTCCTTCGTGGCCGGTCCTGGACTATCGTCTGCGCATGTCCGCGCGGGGTCGACCGCATCCGTGGCAGGGCGCTGCGGACGCGGCCGACGACACTTCCCGAAGGTACGTACTTCCCGAAAGTACGTATTGACAGGACGGCGGCCGGGGCGCACCATGCGGCGTTCCGGTTCTGAGCCGGGCGGGGAAGGGGGACCAGGGAAGGGGGACCAGTGGCTCCGAGACGCGTACACCCTGTATTGTTTGCCGTCGGCGTGGCGGCGCTTCTCGCCGCGTGCGGAGGCTCGTCGGCCACCAAGGCACCGGCGCCGACCTCCGCTGGCGGGCCGGCCACGGCCTCTTCGGGCGCGGTTTCCCAACCTTCCGTCGTGCCGTCCGCGCCGTCCGTGGCGGCGAGCGCCGCCGCGAGTGTGGCTCCTCAGCCAAGTGTCGGCGATGTCGTCAACGCGGCGAGCGGCCTCGCGAACCTCAGCTCCTACAAGCTGTCGCTCGCCACCTCGGGTGGCTCTCAGAACATGACGGTCACGGTCGTGGTCGTCCGCAAGCCGTCGTTCGCCGAGAGCGTCACCGAATCGGTCGGCGGCCACACGATCCGGATGGTCATCGTCGGGACGACCCTGTGGATGGATGAGGGTACAGGCACGTTCGTCAAGACGCCCCTCCCGCCCAGCGCGATCCAGGCCATGACGGCCGGGTTCGACCCGGGCGTCACCCTCCATGAGATCAACAAGAACAGCATGCTATCGGCGCTCAAGACCGTAGGGGTGGAGACGAAGAACGGCGTGCAGGCCATTCACTTGCACGGCGACCATTCGACCCCCGTCCCGGCCGGCCAGCCCACCATCCCGCCCGGGGGCACGGTCGACCTCTGGATCGCGACCGACGGCAACTACCTCGTCGCGATGGAGTGGAGCGGCGTCATCTCGGCAGGCGCCACTCCGAGCGCGACCTTGCCGACCAGCGCGAAGTGGGAAATCACCAACATCAACGATCCGTCGCTGAGCGTCAGCGCGCCGAGCTGAGGCCGTTCGACAAGGAACAGGAGGCATCCCACGTGGTCACCGAGATCTGGGCAAAGGTGAGTTCACGAGAACGGCTGGCGCTGATCGGCGCTGGCCTCATCGTGGTGTCGTGGTTGCTGGGGATCGTCCTGAGCGGCGGGCTCTTCGGGGTGGCCGGGGCGGGCGGCGTCGGGCTCCTTGGCGCCATCGCCGTGCTCGTGGTGGTCTACCTGCACTACGCGCCGAACACCAACATCACATGGCCCGCTCCCTACGCCACGATCCTGCTCGGGATCAGCGCCGTGGTCGCGCTCATCGCCCTCCTGCAGTTCTTCCAGCTCGTCTCGATCCTCGGACTCCTGGCGGCGTATGGCGGTGCCACGGTGGTCCTCGTCCTGATCGTCGATTGGGCGGGCGCGGCGCTCATGCTGTGGGGCTCGTACCAGGAGTGGCAGGCGGCAAAGGGGACGCCCGCGTAGCGGGCCTGGTGTCCGGGCGCGTCCCGTCGGTGGCGCATCCGACCTCCTGATCGCGCGACAGGGTTCGCGCAGGTTGAGGGCGCCGCCTCGCGCGGCTCCCGTTGCTCCCGTTCGGTGAGCGCCTCGAGGCGCTCCTGCGCATCGCCGACCGATGCGCGGTGAGCCGGGGTTACCCGGGCGAGGGGAGAACCCTGGAGGTCGCCGCAGCGTCGGTCGAGGAGGATGCTGTGCACAGGGTGGTCGTTCGCGGCGCGCGCGTCGTGGATGGAACCGGGCGGGAGCCCGCCGGGGAGCGTGACGTCATCGTCGAGGACGGCCGGATCGTGGCGATCCAGGCCAGCGGGGCGCCGCTCCGCGCCGACATCGTGGTGGATGCCGCCGGCGCCACCCTCCTGCCGGGCCTGACCGACGCCCACGTCCACCTGGGGCTGGTCGGGGCGCCGCCGAAGCCCCAGGGCGAGGGCTCGCTGGTCGACTATGCACTGCTGGTCCGGGCGCTCATCGAACGGGTCCTCTACGAAGGGTTCACGACCGTCCGGGATGCCGGCGGGCTCGATCCCGCGTGGGCGCGTGCCGTCGCCGCGGGCCGGATCCGCGGTCCCCGCATCCTGCCATCCGGCTCGTTCCTCACCCAGACGGGCGGTCATGGCGACGCGCGGGCGGCCCACGAGGCGGTCCACGGGCTCGCCTCGATCCCGGGCCTGGTGGCCAACCCGGAGGTGGTCGACGGGGCCGACGCGGTCCGGCGCGCGGCCCGCGAGCAGCTCCGGCGCGGGGCGACGCAGATCAAGCTCTTCGTCTCGGGTGGGGTCATGTCGCCGACCGATCCCCTCGAGTCGATCCAGTTCACGGTCGAGGAGATCGCGGCGGCCGTGGAGGTCGCGCGCAGCTGGGGAACCTACGTCCTCGTCCACGCCCACACCTCGCCGGCGATGCGCAATGCGCTCGCGGCCGGTGCCCGCTCGATCGAGCACGCCTCGATCCTCGACGAGGAGACGGCGAGGCAGATCCTCGCCGCCGGGGCGTTCGTCGTGCCGACCCTGCTCATCGTCACGCGCCTGCCGCCGCTCGGGCCGGCCGAGACGGCGAAGGCCGCGCTCGTCGCAGGCGCCTCGCGAGCGAGCGTGGGCCTGGCCCACGCGCACGGGATCCCGCTCGGGTCGGGCTCCGACCTGGTCGGGGTGGATCAGGCAGGCCGGGCCGGTGAGATCGTGGAGAAGGCGCGCGAGATCGGGCCGATGGCCGCGATCGTGAGCGCCACGCGCGTGAATGCGGAACTGTTCGGGCGCGCCGACCGGATCGGGACCGTCGAGCCGGGCAAGGATGCGGACCTGATACTCGTGCGGGGCGACCCGCTCGAGCGGATCGAGACGATCGCCGAGCCCGACGGCGTGCCGTTCGTGCTGCAGCGTGGCGAGGTCGTTCGAGACGACGAGGGCCGGGCGTCAGCGGCCTGAGCTCGGCATCGGCTCTGCCCGGAGGCATACGCCGAGCCGCCCTTCTAGAATCCGTCCGATGCGTGAGCCTTCCGGGCAGGCCCTCGACACGGGCGCGAATCCCGCCGATCGTGAGAAACCCGTGCTCGGGCTCGACCTGGGCGCGACGCGGCTGCGCGCCGCGCTCGTCGGTCCGGACGGAGCGATCCTCGCCCGCGCCGAGGCGCCGTCCGCGACGGAGCGCGGGCCGGCCGCGGTGCTCGACGCGGCCGAGGCGCTGCTGACGGACGTGCGCTTCGCCCGGGCCCCGGCGGGGGAGAGGTTCCCGACCGGCCGGCCGCTCGGCATCGGGATCTCGACGATCGGGCCGGTCGATCCGCAGGCGGGCGTGATCGTCGATCCCCCGAACGCCCACCCATCGTTCCGCGACGTCCCCATCGCCGCGGAGCTCGAGCGCCGGCTCGGCCTGCCGGCGTTCCTCGACCGCGACACGAACGTGGCGCTCCTCGGCGAGCTGTCCTTCGGGGCGGCGCGCTGCGTCGCGGACGTCGTCTATCTCACGGTCTCCACCGGGATCGGCGGGGCCATCCTCGCGGCCGGCGCGCTGCTCCATGGCCCCGACGGCACGGCGGGCGAGCTCGGCCACCTGCTGGTGGAGCTGGACGGCCCCCCGTGCGGCTGCGGTGCACGCGGCCACCTGGAGGCGATCGCGTCGGGCGCGGGCATCGCGCGGGCGGCGCGCGAGGCGATTCGGGCCGGCGCGTCGCCGATGCTTGCCGCCGTCGCGGACCGCGCCGGGCTGGACCGCGTCACCGCCGCGGACGTCGCGGCCGCAGAGGACGCCGGCGATCCCGCGGCGGCCGCGATCATGGATCACGCGCGCCGAGCCTTCGCGGCCGCCATGGTCACGATCGCGGACGTGTTTGACCCGACCCTGGCGGTGGTCGGCGGGTCGATCGCGCGGGCCCAGGGCGACCGGCTGCTGGGGCCTGCTCGCGAGGCCGTGCGCGCGACGGCGTTCCGGTCCCCGTCCCGGCGCGTCGCGATCGTGCCCGCCGCTCTCGGCGACGACGTCGGGCTGGTCGGGTGCCTGGCGCTCGTGCGGCGGAGACTCGCCGGAGAGACCTGAGCCGGCCAGACTCCGGCTGCGCCCGTGTCCCCGGCGCCCGCCGGTCTACCGCACGACCACCGTCACCGTGAAGGCGCGCGAGGGCATCCCGCACGGAGGCTTCAGCTGCAGGCAGAACGGGTTGCCGATCACCTGGAGCTGGGCAGTGCCCGCGCGTTCCGCGATCCAGGCTCCCTGCTGGCCCGCCTGCGACGGGACCGACGTGGGCGCCAGCACGCCGGACCCGCTCACCTGGACCGTCCACTGGTAGGTCGACCCGAGCTGCAGCACCAGCTGCTGGCCAACCGCCAGGTCGATCGTCTGCCCGACCTGCGCGAGCGTCACGACGACCGTCCCTGAGGCGGACTGCGGAACCGGCGTGGGTGTTGCGGTCGGCGCGGGCGGCATCGTGACGGCGACGGGCGGCGGGACTGCCTGGACGGTGGCGGTCGGGGTCTTCGTGGGGGTGGGGTGCTCCGTCCCTGAAGGCGAGACCGCGACAGGGCTCGGGCTGGGGCCGGGCGAACCGGCGGATCCGGCCGGCGGGATCGCCGCCGGCGTCGACGGGCCGCTCGGGGCTGCGCCAGGGGCCTCCGAGCTCACGCCCGCGGTCGAGCTCACGCCCGCGGGGGCCAGGGCGGGGCTTCCGCCCGCCGGCGTGCCGCCGGGGCCCGCCAACCTGGGCCCGACGAGCACGGCGACCAGCACCACGGAGGTCGCGGCCGCAAGGAGCCCGAACGGGACGCCGGCGCCGTGTCGGGCGCGGGGCCGTCGATCGGTCGCGGGGGGTTCGGTGCCGTCCAGCTGCACGTGGAGTGCCCGTCGCAGGCGTTCCTCCAGGTCGTCGTCGCGCATCGTGGCCTCCACCTGGCCTGGCGCCACCGACCCCTCGAGCGGAGCGGCGGCATGTGCCGTCATGTATCCA
>JAJYJR010000897.1 GCA_021789355.1 Chloroflexota bacterium
CAACCTGACCATCCGCGACATCCGGAACTTCATCTTCGGCCTGCGGCCGGAACCGCTGGACCAGGCGGGGCTGGTCGAGGCGCTGGCGGCGATGGCCGAGGAGTTCCGGGTGAACACCATGATCGACATCGCGCTGGAAGTGAACGGGCCGGCCGACTTCGAGATGCCGGCCGATGACACGATGCAGATGCTGCACCTCACCCGGGAAGCGCTCAGCAACGTGGCCCGGCACGCCCGAGCGACCCACACCGAGATCCGGCTAGTGGCGAACGAGCGTGCGCTCGAGCTCGCCATCGTCGATGATGGCGTGGGATTCGACCCGACCGCTCGACGGGGGCCGGGTCACATGGGCCTCGGTAACATGCGAACTCGCGCGGCCGAGCTCGGCGGCGAGCTCCTGGTGGAGAGTGCCGTCGGGCGCGGCACCCGGGTGGCGGTCCGGGTGCCACTCGGGGGAGCCGCGTCCGGCGCGGCGTGAGAGCGATCGGAGGAAGACCGTGACAGAGGGATCGGCCAGCAGGCCGCTGCGACTGCTGGTGGTGGACGATCACGAGGTCGTGCGGCAGGGGCTGGTCTCGCTGCTCGAGCGACGGGAAGGGTTCCAGGTCGTCGCGCAAGCCGGGACCGTGGCGGAGGCCATCGAGGCGGCGCACAAGTACCAGCCCGATCTCATCGTGATGGACGTCCGGCTTCCCGACGGATCGGGAATCGAGGCGTGCCGCGAGATCCGGTCCGAGCAGCCGCAGACCCGGGTGGTGATCCTCACGAGCTACCCCGACGAGGAGGCGGTCTTCGCCTCCATCGTGGCGGGCGCCAGCGGTTACCTGCTGAAACAGATCCGGGGACGGGACCTGGTCGCCGCGCTCGAGGCGGTGGGACGCGGCGAGTCGCTGCTCGACCCGGCGGTGACCGAGAAGGTCCTCGACCGGGTGCGCCGCATCGCGAGCGGTACGTACACGGACGAGCTGGCCCAGCTCACGCGCCAGGAGCAGAAGATCCTGCTGCTGATCGCCGAGGGGAAGACCAACAAGGAGATCGCGGCCGAGATCTTCCTGTCCGACAAGACCGTCAAGAACTACGTGAGCTCGATCCTCGCCAAGCTGAACCTCCAGCGGCGCTCCCAGGCGGCCGCCTTCGTCGCGCGCCACCGCCTGCCAGGGGCCGAGTAGCCCGGCGCGCGGAGCGCCCGAGCGTCCGGGCGTCCGGGCGCGGCAGGGCCGCCGCATGAGCCCTACGGCCTATCGCCGCGACGCGGTTTGGACCGTTACGGGGGTCGCCGCCCGTCATACGCTCGTGCAATGCGCATCGTGACACCCGCGGACGCCGTGGCCGGGATCCGCTCCGGCGACCAGATCTTCGTGCAGGCGGAAGCCGCCACACCCAGCGAGCTGCTCGACGCGCTGGTAGCCCACGCGCCGGAGCTCGAGGGCGTCAAGATCGTCCATCTGCATGCCGAGGGCCCCGCTCCTCACCTCGCACCCGAGATGGAGGGCCACCTCCTGCACCGGGCCCTGTTCATCGGCCCTAACGCGCGCCGGGCGGTGAACGAGGGACGCGCCGAGTACGTCCCGGTCTTCCTGTCCGATGTGCCGCAGCTCTTCACGCGCGGGCTGATGCCGCTGGACGCCGCATTTATCAACGTGACGCCATCGGACGCCCACGGATTCTGCTCGCTGGGCACGTCCGTGGACGCGACCCTCGCGGCGGTGCGGGCCGCGCGGACGGTCATCGCGCAGGTCAACTCCGCCATGCCGCGCACGCTCGGGAGCAGCTTCCTGCACAAGTCCGAGATCGACCTTGCGATCGAGGTGCACCGGCCGCCATACGTGCACGACACCGGCACGCCCGGCGAGCTCGAGCGCCGGATCGCCGCGTACGTAGCCGACCTGATCCCGGACGGCGCCACGCTCCAGATGGGGATCGGCGCAATCCCCAGCGCGGTGGGGATGGCCCTCCGCGACAAGCGGGACCTGGGCGTCCACACCGAGATGTTCACCGATGGAGTGGTCGACCTGGTCGAGGCAGGGGTCATCACGGGCGCCCGCAAGGAGCTCGACCGTGGCAAGCTCGTGGCGACCTTCGTGATGGGGACGCAGCGCCTCTACGACTTCGTGAACGACAACCCGATGGTGGAGATGCGCGAGGTCGAGTACACGAACGACACCGCGGTCATCCGGAGGTTCCGGCGCATGTGCGCGATCAACTCGGCGCTCGAGGTCGACCTCACCGGCCAGGTGTGCGCCGACTCGATCGGCTGGCGGCTCTACAGCGGCGTCGGCGGCCAGATGGACTTTGTCCGAGGGGCGGCACTGGCCGAGGAGGGGCGCGCGATCATCGCGTTGCCCTCCACCACGTCGGACGGGAAGACGTCACGCATCGTATGCACCCTCAAGGAGGGCGCCGGGGTGGTGACCACGCGCGCCCACGTCCAGACCATCGTCACCGAATTCGGAGTTGCGGAACTGCACGGTCGGAGCGTCGCCGAGCGAGCCCGCGCCCTGACGGCCATCGCACACCCCGACTTCCGCGACGAGCTTGACTGCATGGCCCACCGGCGCCGCTTCCTCTAGGCGTCTGGCGGCGCCGCGACGGCGACCCGCTGAGGCTCCGCGGCGGCGAGGTGGCGGTCAGGCCAAGGGCGGAGGCGCGAAGAGCCGGGCCTGTTCGACCAGGAACGCGATCCGATCGTCCACCAGGCGATGCAGGCTGCCCTCGGTGTAGCGCCCGCCGCGCCCGCGACGCCCCGCCGGCAGGCCC
>JAJYJR010000898.1 GCA_021789355.1 Chloroflexota bacterium
GACTCCTACCGGATGAAGGAAGCAAGAACGAGAGCGGGTGGGCCATCGCCGAGGGCCTGACGACGTCTCCGAGGTGGGGACTTCTCACGGCCAAGAGTGGGGACTTTCACATGGCCATTGACACGGACCGGATGAAGACGGGAGATCAGCCTCATTTGCCTTACAGGGCGCTGCGCGGTTGACATGCGTTGATACGCTCGTGGCCCGTGCGTCCCCTCTCGGAGGGATGCGAGAAGGGCCTGGAAGGGTGGCCCGAGGGCACCACTGCGTGGGCTTGGATCGCCCTCCGGCGGACGCGCGAGTTGCTCGACCTACGCCTTCGCCGCGCTTCGCGTGACTTCGGGCACTCCGAGCGTCAGGGAGCCGTCGGCAGTCCGGCCAGCGACAACCCGTACAGCGTTCCGGAGTCCTGCATGGGCGTGCCGCCGTCGGCGCTCAGCCAGCCCCCGCCAAGTGATGGCGCGGCACCGACGATGAGCGGTGGAAGGCCGGCGAGCTGCCGCAGACCTGTGCCCGCAGACCAAACGACCGGCTGGTATGGCATGAAGCTGTCGGTCTGGTAGTCGGTCGGGTAGCAGCCCATGCCGACCCAGCCCGCCGTGGCACCGCCCAGCCAGCAGGTCAGGCCCGCCGGCACGACCTGGGCCGGGGACGACCCGACCCGCTCGACCCACACGCCTTCGTCGGCATGGTTCAGGGGCTGCCAGGCGAGCAGGTCGCCGTCGAAGCCGATGAGCGGCGGGGTGACGTAGCCCGGATCCTGCATGCCTGCGACGACGACCGTGGGAGCGGGATGCGCCGCCGTCGAGAGCGCAACGCTCCAGCGCGGGTTCGGCACGGTGCTCAGGTCCTGCGACTCGGTGAAGGCGAGGTTCCGTCCCGAGAACGCCACGAAGAGCACTTCCTGGGGCCGCTCCACCGAGCGGACGAGCGACCCCGCCGGGAGCGCGCGGACCTCGATCCGCGTCGCGAAGGGGGTCGCCGCTCCCGTTTCCTCGACCGTGTAGGCGATCTCGTCCCCGTCGAGCGAGACGCGAGGGGTGCGCGGCCCGCCGCACCCCTCGCCCTGCCCAGGGAGCGTGAAGGGGTGCGTGTTCGTGCCGTGGTCGAGGACGCGGAACGCACTGGCCGGCCGGCCTGTGGCGGGATCGAGCGGCGCGACCAACAGCCGCCAAGCCACCGGCTGCTCCTCGTGCCCCGAGCACGGCGTGCCCACGTCGCCGCCAGTTGGGCCGAGCCTCCGCCAGACGACGACCACCAGCCAGTGCGCGTCGGCGGCCACGATGGTGGCCGGGTCCGCGAAGCCGTCGGGCGGGACCGTCGTTTCGCCGGCGAGGAGCGGGATCGCGGTTCGCGAGGTTGTGCCCAAGGCGAGATCGGTCACGACAAGGCTCGCGTGACCGCTCCGCAGCGGCTCATCCACCGTGTAGGCTCGCGAGCCCCAACTCGTAAGATGCCTGGCGCCGGGCATCGAGTGAAGCGATGTCGCGGGCACCGCGATCGTGGGCAGGTCGAGGGCGGGCAGCCACCCCTCCGGCGTTGCCGCGGGGGGCGGCACGGGGGACGGCGATGAAGCGGAAGCCGACGCCGGGACCATGACCGTGCTGGGGGCTGCGACGCTGGCCGACGGCACGCCCCTGCTCGGCTGTGGCTGTGAGCTGGTCGGAGTGCCCGGCGCACCGCCACAGGCCGCCACCGCCATCGCGAGCACCACTGCCGGAACGAACCGACGCATTGGCCGGGACTCCTGTCGCTGCTCGAAGCGTGCTCCCCTCCATTCGAGGCTCGTCCCACCGTGCTGCGGTGTCAAGGTCCGAGTTACGTAGTCGCTGGTTCTTCGTCCCCCGCCAAGTCCGGCGAACCTGGGCTCCCCCTGCCGGACTCTGGTCTCTGCGGCTTCACGAGCCGCAGTCATGTCCCGTAAAAGGCCAGTTCCTGCCGCACAGGATCAGCACCTCCGGCCGGACTGGAGGGCCACCTCCTGCCGTACAGGGCGTTGATTGAGTGGTGGTGTGTGCATGAGGACGGACCTGCCTGGAGCCCGCATACCTCGTGGTCCTCGATCATGGGGGATGATGCGCACGGTGAGTTCTCGTCGCGTCGGTGGCACTCAGCTCGCGCTCGCCTGCGGCGCTGTCGGCGCCCCACTCTTCGTGTGCGTGTTCCTCGTCGAGGGGGCGCGGCGAGACGGATACGACCCCATGCGCGAGCCCGTGAGTTCGCTCGCCCTGGGCCCCCGTGGCTGGGTGCAGCGCGCCAACTTCGTCGCCACCGGACTCCTGATGCTGACCTTCGCCGCGGGTCTCCGGCGGGCATCTCGCGACGCGCGGGCCGGCTCCCGGTGGGGGCCGCGGCTGGTCGCCCTCTACGCGATCGGGCTCGTCGGCGCGGGCGTGTTCGTCACCGACCCGGTGGCATACGGCCGGTCTGACCCGACGGTCCCGAGTCCGCCGGGGATCGAGGGGGCCCTGCACGGCGTGTTCTCGATCCAGGCCTTCGCGGCGCTGGGCGCGGCCGCCTGGGCCTGTGCCCGGTGGTTCGCCGCCAGGGGCCCGACGCGCTGGGCGGCCGCCTCAGCCGTCACCGGCGGGGCGGTTCCAGCCGGCATCCTCGTGTTCGGGCGAGCCCTGGGGCGCGACGACGCACTAGTACTTACTGGCGTTAGAGAGCGGCATGGTGTACGCTCCGTGCATGCGGAAGCCAGCGACCCCCATCCTGTTGTCGGAGGCGGAGCAGGAGACGCTCC
>JAJYJR010000085.1 GCA_021789355.1 Chloroflexota bacterium
GGACCCACCGCAGCGAGCGCGCCAGCCCGACCGGCTCCTTCGCGTTCTCCCAGTTGCGCGCCATCGACTCCGCGTATTCGTCGGCGTACGGGTACGCGGCGCGGGCACGGTTGGCCTCCTGCAGCCGTCGTCTGGCGGCGGCGGTCAGATGCTCGACGGGGACGGCGACCACGGGATCACTCCTCCGCACTGACGGACCCTGACGTCATGCCCTCTCTCATAAGCGTGTGAGCCCTAGCGTGATGCAGCGGACAGAGCCATACCACATCCAACCAGTGCTCTTCTACATAGCCAAGAAAGTGGTGCGCGTGCACCGGCAGAGCACCACATTCCAAACAAGGCTGCCGCGTGAGAATACCGGCTCCTAGTGCCACGCGAACGGCCACCCTCGCTCTCTGTTGCCCCGTAACGCGGCTTCGCTCTCGGTGTCGAAGCTCTTTGGCGTAGCCCTTCTCTGTCTGGCAATACCGACGAACACGAACAGCTAGACGCGCTTTAACAGCTTCGGGATGGCGCTCCGCATAGCGCCGGACTGCAGCCGCGCGAATGAGCTTTCCCTTCTCCGAATGGAAGTAGCGCTTGCAATATATCCGTGCCATTTCACGGCGTTTCTCAGGATCCTTGAACGGCATCGGAGCTAGGCCCTCCGAGAAACGCGAACGCCATCCGACAGGACCTAGCTGACGGATGGCGTTCGCGCAGTATATCTGGCTCGCTGCTAGGTCCAGCGCATTCATGGTACTACGACTTCCACCTCGAATACGCCTCTCGCCGGGTCCAATCCCAGCCCGAGGATCGTGTCGAGCGACAGGTCGACCAGCCTCGTCCCGAGGCACTGACAGGAAGTCGTGATCGGCACCGCGAGGCACCGCCCAGTATCGACCGAGCACACCGTCACGATCTCTCCCAGCCACTGCCCGACGCGCAGCCTCGGACCCGCCGCGGCGTAGAGCCCGTGCCCCCACGAATCCCACCACGAGGCCACGCCCCGGATTGCCGGACCGGCCGCCATGCTCCCCGAGCCCGACGGCGCCGATGGCGCTGGGGTTGCTGCCGTCGCGGCGATCCTCGGCTCCGAAACGCCGACGTGAGTGTCATCCGGTCTCGACGGTCCTCCGGTCGCCGCGGTTCTCGCGGACGGCGGCCGAGGGGGTGCAGCAGACGGTGACGCCGCGCCGCTCGCCGGAGTCGTCGTATCCAGTACGGCACGGGCCTGCTGCCCCCCCTCGGGCGTCGGCACGGGAGCGATCTGCGACCGCGGCACGGGTGCGTAGGCGTAGGGCTGCTCGCCGCCCGCGCGGGACGCGCGGAGGGTCAGGCACATCGCCGCTGCCACCGAGAGCGCCAGCACGAGTCGTGCATGCTTCACTCAGCCTCCTCTCGCCCCTCGGCGCTCCACGCCTCGGGGTACCGCTCGGCTAGGTACTCGCGCAGCTTGGCCCGCTCCGCCTTCGAGGGCGGCTTGCCGTTCGTCCCGGCACAGATGATCACGGTGAACGCCGGGATACTGTCGGCGCGACGACCGGCGCGGAGGTCGCGCTTCACGTGCTCGACCGACAGCCCCCGCGGGTCCCACGGGTGCGTGCGGTAGCCCCAGCGGTCGGTGCACCCGTGGGACGGGTCGAGCTTCGCCAGCACGCAGCCGCGGTCGCGCCCCATCAGGAGCCGGTACAGCTCCGGGGTTACCGGATCAGCCTGCGGCTTGGCGCGGAGCGGCGTGCGCTTCAAGTCGCTCATGCGACCTTCCCCGTGTCGGGGTTGATGAACGGCGCCACGACCAGCGTGAGGTCGCAGTCGAGCTCCTCGTAGCGGCCGGTGCAGACGCCGCACTCTGGCATGAACGGAGAGGCGCCGGCCGTGTGCCAGCGATGCCGCGCGCGCTGCACGCGCCACCAGTCGCGGCTCGTGCACCGACTGAACGTTCCCGGCAGCTCCATCTCCCACGCGGCGTAGCGCCCCGCCTCGGCATGGGAGGCGGCGTACGCCTCGGCTGCGTCGCGCGTACGAAACGCGTAGCCGCCGGGGGCCTTGCCGTTGCCGGGCATCCGCACGGCACGCTCGTAGGCGGGCGGGTAGCCGAGCGTCCACGCCCTCACGGCCGCGGCCTCCAGTGGTACGGCACCGCGAGGAACCGACTGTGACCGTCGAGATCATCGACGCTCAGGTCGTACGCACGACCCCGCAGCGCGCCCCATGCCAGCCACGCGGCGAGTCGGACGCGATGGGCAAGCTCGTATACGGGGTCGCGCATCCGCCAGCGAAGGCGTCTCACTGCTACACCAGCTCCTCGTCCCCGAAGGTGACGTCGGCGAGGTAGACCGCGTGAACCGAGTCGCCGTCGGCGAGCATGATCGGTCCCTCAGTCAACGGGCGCGCCCGGCCGCCGACGATCAGGTGGGTGTAGCGGCCAGCACTAGGCCGGCCCTCGTACTCGATCAGGACTTGGACGTTCGTGATGCTGACCCGAGTGGCCTGCATGACGGCGTGGCGGTTCACGCCGTCGCGGGAGAGCCACGCCTTCGGCACCTCGATGGCCACCTCGTCACTCACTGCTGCACCAGCTCCGCCCGACTCGCGCCGTCCTGCTTCGTGACCCGCAGCACCCACGGGAGCGCGTCCGCGAACTCGGCGTCATGCGAGACGATCACGATGAGGGGGTACTGGTCGGCCAGCGCGGCGATGCTCTCCGTGACTGCCTCCCGCTCCTGCTCGTCCCCGGGCGCCAGCGGCTCGTCGAGCCACAGGGTAGACACCTTCCGGCCGGTGCGCTCGGCCAGCAGTCCGGCGATCCCCAGCCGCAGGGCGAGGTCCACGCGGAACCGCTCCCCGCCCGACAGCAGCGCGTAGTCGCGCTCCCTGCCCCCGATCTCCACCACCACGTCGAGCGTGTCCATGCTGCCGCCCGTTCGCTTCTCCCGGCTCGTCGAGAGGCGCAGCGTGAACCCGCCGGGCAGCCGCCCCAGCGCCTCGTTCGCGTGCGCCTCGATGCGGGGGATGGCCTCCTCCACGATCAGCCGGGGGATGCCGTAGGGGTGCCACGCCTCGGCCAGCGCGGCGTAGGACTGCGCGAGCCCCGACTGGCGCACGACCTCCGCTTGCACCGCCAGCGCCTCGCGCGCTGCCTGCTCGGCACGGTCCGCCTCCCGAGCCGACACCGCCGCCTGCTCGCCCAGCCGCCGAGCCGCCGCAGCGGCCTGTTCCGCATCCTCCCGCAGCGCCGCGATCATCGCCTCGCGCGCAGCCAGCCGGTCGACCTCCGGTTCCGTGGGCACCACGTCCGTCGTCGCAAGAGATGCCAGCCGCGCGGCGGCGGCGGCGATGCCGTCGGCTGCATCGGCCCTGCGCGCCTTCAGCGCCTCGCGCGCCGCCCCGGCCGCGATGGTGGCCTGCTCCCACGCCCGCCACTCCTCCCGCAGCCGCTCGGCCTCCTCTCGCCGCGCTTCCGCGGGACCCGCCAGCACCTCCAGCGCGAGAACGGCCCATTCGGCGTCCCGGGCTCCGGCGACGACCGCCTGAACCTGCTCCGCCGAGGGGATGGTCGCCAGTAGCGGGCAGCTCGCGTAGATCCCCTCGCCCCGGCAGGGCATCGCCGAGCGGTCGTACGCCAGCGCACGGACCCGCTGCTCCTCGCGTGCGGCCTCCCCCAGCGCCGCTCGCGCCAGCCGCAGGTCGGTCGCGGCGGAGCGGGCAGACGCGGCGTCCGCCTCCGCCTGCCGAAGCGGCTCGGGGTCCGGTCGAGGCGGCGCGGGCGGGTCCGGCTGCGCCTCGATGGCGCGCAGGCGACGGACCTCCGCCTCCAGCCGCTCGCGCTCCTCCGCGACTCGCGCGACCTCCGCCTCCAGCCTCACCCGCTGCTCCTCCGCGGCCCGCATCCCCGCCGTCGACGCCGAGGCGTCGTGCAGCGCCCGCTGGCCGGACTCGGCCTCCTCCCGCGCGCGCTCCGCGGCGGCGGCCTGCCGCTCTGCCGCGGTTCGGTACTCCCCGGCGCGCTCCCCCTGCTCGGCCAGCAGCGCGCGGCGAGCCTCCGCCCGGTCGACCTCCGCGCGAGCCGCGTCCCGGCGCTGCTTCGCCTCCTCGTGCCACGCGGGGTACGGGTCCTCCACCACGAGGTCCGACAGCAGCGCCATGCGCTCGGCCGGGCGCAGCCGCACGAACTCGTCGCTGCGTCCCTGTACCATGACCGCCGTCGCCAGCAGCGCGTCGGACGAGACGCCCACCAGTTCGTCCACGGCCGCCTGCGTCTCCGCGACGGTGTGCCGGGTAAGGCTCCGGCCGTCCACTTCCAGCGTCAGCGCCGTGGATCGGCCGCGCTCTCGCTCCCGACGCACCAGCGCGCGGTGCCCGGCTGCCTCGAACGCCACCTCCACGGTGCAGCGGTCCTCGCCCTGCCGCACCATCGCGTCGGCACTGGCGCGCCCCTCGCCGTAGATCGTCCACAGCAGACCGTCGAGGATCGCGCTCTTGCCGTTGCCGACCCGGCCCACTACCCCCACCACGTCGCACTCGGACAGGTCGAGGTCGAGCCGGTCCCAGCTCATGAAGCCAGACAGGGACAGCCGCAGCAGTCTCACTGCGCCACCGCCGTCTCTTGCTCGGTCCGCGTCCTCCGCCGCTCCCTCGCGGTTACCTCTACCCGGCGGTGTGCCTTCGCGGCATAGCTCGCAGCGGCAGCCCGCGCTGTAGTCGAATGGTCGCCCGTGCCCCTCGCGGCGAGGCGTGCCCGGCGGATGGCCGTGGAGCCGGTGCCGTCTACGCGCGGCGCGATCCCCTCCGCGATGGGTATCCCGCCGAGGTACCAGCGGCGCCTGTCGCCGTACGCCGACGAGGGGCCAACATCGGTCCAGCCGCCGCTCTCATGACCGACCCGGACCCTCACGGCAGGGCCTCCGCGGCTGCGCCCCAGTCGAAGCGCATCACGCCCTGCTCGTCTCGCCACGCCACGACGGGCGTGGCCTCCTCGGTCACCGCGTCAGGGAGCAGCACGTCGATCCCGTCGCAGCTCTCGTAGACGTGCTCCCGCATGGCCCAGCGCGCCGCCGCGCGAGCCACGTCGGCATCGTCGGTGTCGACCTCGACCAGCACCCCGCAGGCGACGGACGCCTCGGCCCTCACGCCTCCACCCCCTTGCGCTCGGCGAAGTTGCAACGCGCGAACTCACCGAACAAACGGCGAGCGGCCGCATCGTATGTCTCGGCGGCTGCGCCCTCGGTCAAGAAGTAACCTAGGTGGATCTTGCGGCTGCTCTCCCGCTCGGCCTCGTCGAACGCCCGCAGCGCCTCGGCCGCGTCCTCGAACGTGCGGTCCCCGGCCAGATGGCCGGTCCGCCGGTCGAGGGTCAGGAGGAAGTGCTGCATCGGGTTCTCCCTTGCTGGTGAGACTACCCTACCCCACCGCCGCGAGGAATGTCAATGGGTATACTTCGGCCAGCGCGGCGCGCAGGAACTCGGCAGCGGCGTCCCGGTTGGCGGGGTCGTTCCAGTAGCGGCTGCGGCCGGAGGGGTGGGGCACCGCGGCCAGCCTCGCCCCGCCCGCCTCGACCCACTCGTACCACGCGGCCCGGTGGCCGAGCAGCGCCTCGGGGTCCTTGGGGAGCGGGCCGCGGCCTGCCCATCAGAGGCGCTCCGCCTTGCGGCCGGTGAAGCGCTCCCAGCGCTCGACGATGACGTCGCAATAGGCCGGGTCGATCTCCATGAGGTATGCCCGTCGACCGGTCTGCTCGGCGGCGATGAGGGTGCTCCCGCTCCCGCCGAACGGGTCGAGGACCGCGTCGCCGGGCCGCGTCGAGTACTCGATCGGCCGGCGGGCGATCTCGACCGGCTTCTCGGTGAGGTGCACCATCGCGTTGGGGCTGACCTTCTTGATCGACCAGACGTCGGGCACGTTGGGGGGCCCGAAGAAGCGGTGGGCGGCGCCCTCGCGCCAGCCGTAGAAGCACCACTCGTGGTTGCCCATGAAGTCCTTGCGGGTGAGGACCGGGTGCTCCTTGACCCAGATGATGGTCTGGGAGAAGTACAGCCCGGCGGCGGCGAGGGCGGCGGGATAGTTGGCGATGTTCGCGTAGCCGCCCCAGATGTAGAAGCCGCCGCCGGGCTGCAGGACGCGAGCCGCGTTGCCGAACCATGCCTCGAGCATCTCGAGGAACGCCGCGTCGGACACGAAGTCGTTGATGAGCGGGCGGTCCTTGGCGCGCATCTTGCGGGTCGTCGGTCTCGCGACCGAGGGATGCCGGGCGAGGTCGAAGGCTTGGCGGTGGGTGGTGTGCGTCGCGGTAAACGACGAGAGGCCCGCGGCGATGGCGTTGTTGCTGCGCGGCTCAACCTTGACGTTATACGGCGGATCGGTATTGAGCAGCGCGATCGTCTCGCCGGCGAGCAGGCGGTCGAGGTCGGTCACGCTGCCGGCGTTCCCGCACTGGAGCCGGTGGTCGCCAAGCCGCCAGAGGTCACCGGTCTGGGTCGTCGGCGCGTCGGGGGGCTCGGGCACGTCGTCGGGGTCGGTCATGCCGACCCTCGGCTCGCTGCCCGCGAGGTCGGCCAGCAGCGCGTCGAGGCCGCGATCGTTGGCCGAGAGATCGGTCAGCAGGGCGGCCAGCGCCTCCGAGTCGTAGGTCGCCATCGCGGAGATCGGGTCGAACACGGCTAGGACGAGTCGCTCCTCCTCCTCGGTCAGGTCCACGTAGGTGACGGGGACCGTAGGCTCTCCGTGGCTGATCGCCTCCTCGATCCGCAGGTGGCCGTCGACGACGTGCTGCGTCTGGACGTTGACCGTGACCCCGGCCACCCACCCCACCGTCCTCAGCGACCCACGTATGGCATCGCGCTGGGGACCGGGGTGGCGCCTCGCGTTCCACGGGTTCGCCAGCAGCTGCGTCGGCGACTCGGTGCCGTACCCGGTGATCCGCGACCGCCACGGGGTCTCCTGCCCCTCGTCGTCCTTGCGATTAGCCATCACCTCGTACTCCCTCCTGCTGTCGTGCTCCAGACACGCCGAACCCCGGCCTGTCCCTCTCGGAACGCACCGGGGTCCGACGCCAGCAAAGGGAGGAGGGAGGGGCGCCTCTCGGCAGCTCCATCTCCTCTCGCCGCCATCATACCCTCCGGCGCCGACTCCCGGCTAGCCTCCGAACGCGAGCTTAGTCCATTCCTCTTCCCACTCCTGAAGAGCCTCACGCTGTGGCCTCCGGCGGTGCCTGACAGGCCGGACCTTATCCCAGCGCTCCATGAGCATGCGTTCCACTCGGTCATTGCCGCGGCGCTTGGCTGCCGCCGGAGCCAGTCCGTCCGTCGTCTCCATGCAGATCGCGCAGCCGAGAATGTGCTGGAGCCGACGACGCACGCGCCGCAGCTCGGCGGGGACTGTAATCACTTCGGGGGCCGCCAGATCCACGACCTCGTGGTCTCCCCAGCAGGAGTGGCCACACCCGATGTTGTCGATGATCCGCTTCGCGCCCTCCCCGTCGGCCTGAGTCGGCAACAGGTGAACGGTCAGCGTCGTGCACCACGCGACGGAGGCGAACCGTCCGTCCATCGTCGCGGGCTCGACCATGTCCATGGCGTCGGGCCAGCGCCGGTCTGCCTCCCGCTGCCAGACGGACGCGTTCGCCCCGCGGGGTCGCGCCACGACCATGAGCGGGGGTTCGCGAAGAGCGACGTGCTCCGGTAGCCTTACCGACCGAGCGCCCTTCGCTCGGTTGCAGTCCTCGCATGCCGTGACGAGGTTCGCCCCCTCCGATCTACCGCCTCGCGCCACTGCCAGTACATGGTCGATTTCTAGGCGCGTATCCGTCGACGTCCTTCCACAGTACGCGCACCGGTACCCGTCGCGTTCTAGGATCGCCAGTCTCAGCCGGGGGCTCACGTATCGGTTCAATGGACTTCCTCCACGTACCGGCGTACCCCCGGCAACACACACCCTTTAGGGTGTGCCGGGAAGGTACGACCTTGGTGAGGGGGTACGCGTACCGGGTACGCGTACGGTACGAGGTGGCCCATCCCGACCTCGATCCACCGCACGAGATCCCCCGCGTACCCCATCCCGTACTGGGTACGCGTACCGGGTACGACCACTAGTCTGCTCCTTCTGACGACGGAGCCCCGACCGTCTGCGCGAGATTGATTCCATCCTGCGTCAGCGCCCAGACGTTCTCCTGCCCCTGACGCTCCACGATGGCCGTGAGCTGATCACTGGCCAGCCGGTTGAGTCGGTTCCGCGCCATGCCCGCGGTTGTGTGAAGCTGCCGTGCGATGTCGGCCGTCGTGGCACCTCTCGGGAAGCATGACAAGAGGTAGCTCAGGATGCGGTCGGCCATGCGCGGCGTGGCGCGCGTCTCGGCTTCCTCCTCCTCGTCTCCGTTCATCAGCCGCTCGTACAGGTCGAAGTCCGGCTCCCCGAACTCCCACCGCAGCTCGCTGTCGGACCGCACGAACGTCCCGGCCATCGCCCACTCATCGCGGCCCATGTTCGTCTTCGGGCAGACGAGATACGCGTGCTTCGTGTCTCCAGCCCGATCCCCGATGTGGAGCGCGAGCGCGTGCCGGGCGAGGTTCATGCGGTAGATTGATCCGTACGCCTTTACCGCGGGCTTGCCGCCGTGGAGGTCGCCGCTCGACACGTGGTCAATCAGCAGGCCCCACGTCTCCAGCCGCCGCAGCGACTGGTAGGCCCGGATGATGGACTCTGACGGGTCGGAGAAGTCGCCCGACGACAGCAGCGCCATGCCCACTGAGTCGATGACCACGAGGTCGGCGCGGTGCTTGTCGAGGATGTTCGACACGAGCGGCAGCGACCGCTCCAGCGAGCCCTCCATCGGCTCGTACCAGATGGTCGGAGGGACGGGCACCTTGGCCGTCTCCGCAATCAGGCCCCACAGGTCCTCGGCCGTCTCGACGTTCGTCTCCCAGTCGAGGTACGCCACCCGGTACGGGCGGTCGATGCGGACCCCCGGCGAGAGCGACCGGCCGAGCCCGAGCCCGAGCACGGTGGTCGCGACGAAGGCCGTCTTGCCCGATCCGCCGCGTGCGAACAGCGTCGCGTTCTCGCGGTGCGGCAGGACCGGCCACGCCGCCCACGGGCGGCCTCCGCCGTTCATGCGCCTGCCCGTGATCACGCCCCCGCGGATGCTTCCCGTGCGCTCGTTGTCGAGCACGGCCTGACTGACGTGCTCCAGCAGGTTCCCCCACTCCAGCCGCCTGTTCAGCTCCGGTGGCGCCATCGCCTCCAGCGCCTTCGCCCACGACTGGCGGGCGGTTACCGACGAGAAGTTGAAGTTGCCCTGCCGCAGTCGGTTGCCGTCGAGCTGGCCCCGCACCCCTTCGAGGTTGCAGCGGATCGTCAGCTCGCCCCATAGTTCGCCGGACTTGCGCCGCAGGTCCACGACGTCGAAGATCGTGTGGATCTCCGGGATATAGTAGCGGCACCCGAACCGGGTCTGAGACAGTCCCTCGGGCGGCAGGTCAGCCATGACTCGGCACTCCGGTCAGCGCCCGCACGAGCTGATCCGCTCCGAGCCCCCGCCCGTCGTTGTAAGCGTCGCAGTGGGGGGCGTGGCACCACACCCGCTCCGAGTCTCGTGAGATGGTCATGCTGGCCGACCCATCCTCATGCAGGGGGCATCGCACCGTCCGGCCCGGTGCGGCCCGTTGGACGCCGTGCTCCTGCAGGATTGCCACCACGTCCCCGCCCTCGCGCTGCGGGTGACGTGCCCACGGGGGCACGCTGATCTCGGTTACCCCGACCTTGACCTTCTCCGCGGCGGCTCGCACCACGGCGGCCGGCGTGTCGGCCACCGCCAGCATCGTCTCGCCCAGCGTGCCGCCGACGGGCTTCCCGTCCGGGTCGCAGAGCGGGTGCCGCTCCCCCGTGCGCTGGTGCGGCATCAGCGGCAGGCGCAGGCTGTGGCCCACCGTCTCCGGCCCGCGCTGGACCGCCATCGGCATGACCTCGACCTTGGGGTCGCGCGCCGCCTCGCGGTCCACGCGCCCCAGCCAGTAGCGCAGCGCCCGCCGCACCGTCTCGCCCGGCAGCACCTCGCTGGTCGCCCACAGGTGGCATCCCCGGCGGCTGCGCTCGACGTAGGGGCGACCGCCGTCGGCGGCGATGACGCGCGCCAGCCGCAGCCCGAGGTCCCAGCCGTCGTCGCGGTCGAAGTCGACCGCCAGTACGTGCGTGTTGCCCTCGCGGTCGTCCATGTAGGCGCTGACCGGGGGCCGGACCCTGCGGAGCCCGTCGAGGATGCGCGCGACGGTCAGCTCCTCGCGGACGGCGTACCAGTGCTCGCCCTGCACCGACCAGTCCGCGTAGGCGTCGGTGCGGGGGCACCACGCGGCCCGGTAGACCTCGCCGACGTCGGCGAGGCTCCAGCCGCTCACGAGCGGAGGGGCTGTCGAGCCTCCCCGTCGCCGTGGTCGCGGGTGCCACCACCGCCCGTCTGCTGCGGGGCCGTGGGGCGGGGTCGTTCGGACCGGATCATCGGATCGAACCTCCTGTACCGAGTAGCGGGGGAGGCGAGCGGGGTACAGCCACCCGCCTCGCGCTCCGCTCGGGTTCTACGCCCGGCTGCCCTTGGTGCGACCTCCGGCAGCCCATCCATTCTATCCCCCGCCCGCGGGCTGTAAACCCTCGCCCGGATCGCAACTTACCCATTGACAGAGTGCCCCCGATGGGGTAGGGTAGTCCCAACAGCAAGGGAGAACCCGATGAATGCCGTCACCGTCAGTCGATCCCACCCCGCCGTGAAGGCAGCCCTCCGGGCGACCTTCCCCGAGTACCGCGGGCGCAAGGTCCGCGTCGCCCCGTATACCGAGCCCCTGTTCCTCCAGACGACGTGGAGCGAGGGGTGCCGGGACTTCGTGAAGGCGATCCGCCTCTCGGACGGGGCCGTCGCCTCCGCGACCGGACTGGCCGGGTTCGGCCAGATGGAGAAGGTCGCATGCCCCCCCGGCAGCGTGCTCGCCGTCCACACCCTCGTCGGGACCGCCGACCTCGGCGTCACGTTCTACGTGCCGCTGGGGTCCGCCCACCCGGCGTTCCTCCTGCTCGCGTGAAGGGAGAACGACCGTGACCGGCCCCATCCTCTCCCTGAACAGCACCGACCCGACGGAGCTGCTGGGCCTGCGGCTCGCGGCCATGCACGCGCTGTACGAGGCCGACAAGGCGCTCGCGGCGATGTACCCCAACGGGCGCGACTACATCGACCAGCCGGACGCCTTCCGGCAGGCGCGGGACGAGCACGAGGGCTGGCAGCGGCAGGTCCGCGCGATGCGCGAGGCCATCCAGCAGCAGGCCATCGCCATCCGCGAGCAGGTGGACGCCCGCGAGGCGAGGAGGGCCGCGAGGTGATCCGTATCACGCGTGAGTCCCGCTGGGCTGGCAACGGCTTCGGGACCGAGACGATGCACACCGCCCGCCGCGAGGATGGGACGGTCGTGGGCGAGTGGCACGCCAAGATCATGGGCCGGTGCTGGGTGCTGACCCCCGAGGGCGGACGTATCCCCAAGGTCGCGTACCGCGACTGGATGGCCGCGATCCGGCGGCTGGAAAGGACTTCGCAGTGAGCGCCATCCGCGAGCAGGTGAACGATCTGCCGACCTACGATCAGATCAAGGAGCGCGACCGCAACGCCATCGAAGACGTGCGGGAGCGGCTGATGGCGGAGTACCCGGGCGCGCTGGGCATCCTCCGCCAGTACGACTTCGTGATCTGCCCGCGGGCCGACTACGCCCCGTACGAGCGCCAGAGCCGCGAGGCCGCGCGCAACGAGGCGGCTCGCGCCGCCCTTCGCAAGGCTACCCAGCGCGAGCTGGCCATCCCCTACAGCGGAGCCATCACGTACTGCCAGATCAGCGTCGCGAACAGCGGCCGGGCAGTCGGCTTCCACCGCTGCAACGGCAAGGCGCGCTACGTCCGGCGGCTGAAGGAAGATCCCGGCGGTGACGGGCGGGTGGCCGTCTGCGCGAACCACCGCAGCGACCCCACCTACGGCCGGGTGTTCCGCCACGTCAACAGCCCCAACACATGGGCCGCAAGGGTCGGTGGCCCCGGCGCGACCGAGGTAGTCGAGCCGGAGTACCAGCCGTGACCGCCGAGGCGAAGTGGAGCGCCCTGCTGGCCGACATCGAGGTGGCACGCCGCCGTCACGACCGGACGGCGGCGGCCTACGCCGAGGGAGAGCGTCGGTACTGGTACTTCGTCAGCGAGACGTACTGCCCGGCCTGCGGGCGGACCGAGGCGCTGCGCGAGCGGGTCTACGGCGAGCGACCGGAGCGATGGGAGGACCGCCATGAGCGAGACGAGAGCTACGACTACTGCGACGCCCTCTGAGGCCGGAAGCGCCGTTCGAGAGCCGCGTTCGGCCGCCGCGAGTGGTATCACGCACCTCGGTACCGAGACGTCGCTCTACGTCGATCCTGACGAGCGGTACGTCGTGATGTTCGCGGCCAGCTACCCGTGCGTCGAGGAGGCCCCGGACGTCGGAGTGGCCGACGCGCAGGAGGCGGCGTTCTGGGCGCTGGAGCTCACCCGCGACGAGGGATGGGGCGGCACCCACTGGTACGTGCTCGACCGGCGGACCGGCGAGGTTCACGACTTCGAGCAGAGCGACTTCGCAGGGGGCGACGACCGATGACCGAGCGGCAGGCACGCGACGACGCCATCGTTCGGGCCGAGATGCACGCGGCCGACTGGCTGGTGTTCGCGAGGCTGGCGGTGCGGGTCCTCGCCTGCGAGCGGGAGGAGTTCACCACCGACGACGTGTGGCGGCTGCTGCACGAGCACGGCATCCCCGACCCGCCCGAGCACCGCGCGATGGCCGGAGCCACCCGGTACGGCGCGACCGGAGGGCTGATCGAGCGCACGCCGGTCATGCGGGGCTCGGAGCACCCCGCCACGCACAACCACGCCCGCGAGCAGCGCGTGTGGCGAAGCCTAATCGTCGGGAGGAAGCCGCCCGAGTGGCCTGCCCGCAAGCAGCGAGCGCGGTGCCCGACGTGCGGTGCCGACCTGAGCAGGCTGGAGACGACCGTCAGCCCGCGGTGGGTCTACGGCTCGTGCCTGACGCACGGACGACTGCTGGTGAGGGTCGACCCGTGAACGACTACCTCGCCGCCTGCCTCGCCCTGCCGCCGGGGCGGCTGTGGGGCGGCGGACTCCCGCACTCGTCGTGGGACGCGCTGCCGCCCGAGCAGTGGACGAAGGGCACCCGCGTCGAGTACCGCTGGGACCTGATCCGGCGCTTCGCGTTCGCCGTCCCCACCGACGCGGCGGTCGCCGCGCTGGCCGCCCTCTCGCCGCTCGTGGAGATCGGGGCCGGGCGCGGCTACTGGGCGCACCTGCTCCGCGAGGCCGGGGCCGACGTGCTGGCGTTCGACACGTACCCCCCGCGCTACGCCGACTCCGGCTGGTGGCGCCCCGGCGACGGGGCGCCGTGGACCGCGATCCTGCGCGGTGGCCCGGAGCGGGCCGGGCGGTACCCCGACCGGACGCTGTTCCTGTGCTGGCCGCCGTACGGGGCGGACATGGCCGCGCGTGCCCTGCGGGCGTACGACCGGGCGGGGGGCCAGCGGGTCGCGTAC
>JAJYJR010000086.1 GCA_021789355.1 Chloroflexota bacterium
GGACTGGCCCTCCTCGACGGTGATGACGCCGTCCTTGCCGACCTTGTCCATCACCTCGGCGATCAGCTCGCCGACCTCGGGGTCGGCCGCGCTGATCGAGGCGACCGCGGCGATCTGCTCGCGCGTCTTGATCGGGCGAGCCTGCGTCTTGAGCTCGTCCACGACGGCGGCCATGGCCTTCTCCAGCCCGCGCTTGATCTGCATCGGGTTGGAGCCGGCGGATACGTTGCGGAGGCCCTCCCTGACCATGGCCTGGGCGAGCACGACGGCGGTGGTGGTGCCGTCGCCGGCGACCTCGTCGGTCTTGATCGCGACCTCCTTGAGGAGCTGGGCGCCCATGTTCTCGAACGGGTCTTCGAGCTCGATGTCGCGGGCGATCGTCACGCCGTCGTTGGTGATCGTCGGCGCGCCGAACTTCTTGTCCAGCACGACGTTGCGGCCCTTGGGGCCGAGCGTCACCTTGACGGCCTCGGCGAGCCGATCCACGCCCCGGTTCAGGCTTCGACGAGCGGTCTCGTCGAACATCAGTTGCTTCGTCACGGTGGTCGGTGTCCTCTTTCGGATGGTTGCAGCGGACCGGTCCCATCCGGCCGCACGCGGCGGACCGGACAGGACCCATTGGATCAGTCTTCGACGATCGCCAGGATGTCCTTCTGGCTGACGATGAGGAGGTCCTCGCCCTCGACCTTGAACTCGGTCCCGGCGTACTTGGCGTAGAGGACCCTCTGGCCCTTCTTGACGTCCATCTGCTCGCGCTTGCCGTCATCGAGGATCCGGCCCGGACCGGCGGCCAGGATCTCGCCCTCCTGGGGCTTCTCCTTGGCCGTGTCGGGCAGGACGATGCCGGTCTTGGTCATCTCCTCGCGCTCGATCGGCTTCACGACCACGCGATCGCCGAGCGGGCCGAGCTTGGTCTTCGATCCACCCGGATGCGTGGTGGAGGAAGGCGTGAACTCTCCCTTGGGTCGGGTGGCGCGCTTCGTGGAAGTGGATCTGGCCAACGTCGTTCCTCCTGGAGGTTCGCGGGTTTACGGGTGGGGATGCGCGACCGCCCTCCGCCGCTGCCGGGCACGGGTCGCCACCGCGGGAGCGAACGGCCCAAGGCACGTCGCCTCGGGCCTGGCCGCTCCGGACCCTCATCCAGCCGCGGTGGCGGCCTACCGCTTGATGGTGCCCTCGACCGCCCCGATCATGCGGGGCTGGACCTTGATGTGCTTCACCTCGGCCTGCTCCACCTTCGGGATCGTAAGGGTCAGGATGCCGTGCTCGAAGACCGCCTCGGCCTTCTCGGTCTGGAAGCGCTCGGGCAGCCGCAGGGCGCGCTCGAACGTGCCAACGTGCAGCTCGCGCCGGTGGTACTCCTTGTCCTGCTCCACTTCGTCTGCCTTGAACTCGCCCGTGATCGTCAGCGTGTCGCCATCGATCGCGATGTCGACGTCCTCGGGGGCCATGCCCGGGAGCGCCGCCTTGATGACCAGGTCGCTGGCCGTCTCGTAGACGTCGACCGGCAGCCAGTGGCGGCTCGGCCGGGGGAAGCTCTCCTCGAAGAGCCGGTCCATCGCCTGGCGCAGCGGGACGGTATCCGCGAACGGATCGCGCAGCATCAGAGTCATTCCATCATCTCCTTGGGTTCCGCCGCCTGGGCAGAACCGGTCATCTCTCGCGGTCGGGGCTCAGCCGAGGCTCGTCAGTCTGGCGATCGTTTGGCTTGCACCGTTCATAGTGTATGGTACAGTACGTACTATGTCAATGGAGCAGCTGACTCCCACGTCGTACCTCGTGCTCGGATTGCTGGCCCGCGAGGGGCCGTCCACTCCGTACGAGCTCAAGCGCCACGTCGCCGCGACCCTTGGTCACTTCTGGTCGTTCCCGCACACCCTCCTGTACGGCGAGCCAGCCCGCCTGGCGGAGCTTGGGCTGCTTAGCGAGCGGCGCGAGGAGGGCGGGCGCCATCGGCGCATCTTCACGATCACGCAGGCCGGCCAGGAGGCACTCCGCGCGTGGCTCGGTCGGCCGTCACAGGAGCCGACGGAACTGCGCGATCCCGGGCTCCTTCAGCTCTTCTTCGCCGATCTCGGACCGCCGGAAACCCGACTCGCGATCGCCGCCCAGCAGCTGGCGATCCACCGCGCGAAGCTCGCCGACTATGAAGAGGACCAGCGCGCCGAGCGAGGGCCCGGCGAAGCCGGCCCGGGAGGTCGCACTGCCGAGCGCTGGCGCGGGGAGACCGTGCAGATGGGTCTCCTGTACGAGCGCGCCGCGGTCGCCTTCTGGACGGGCGTCGCCGGGACCGCGGGTCCTGCGGACGCAGCCGCGTCCCGGGCACGAGCGGAGGACGACGGGGCCGACGTCACCTGGCCGACGAGGGTCGGCAGCTGACGGTTTCCGCCGAGGGTCACCTCCCGTCCGGCAGGACGCGCCTGCTCGACGGAGGCCCGACTGAGACGGGATGCGCCGTCGCGCGGTCTGCGGCCGTCACGCCAGGAGCGGCGGTGCCAGGCCGAGGGTCAGTGCGAGGACGAGGAGGACGCCGAGGACCCCCAGGAGGAGGCCGAGCGCCTCGAACTCCTCTCGTCGCCGCGCCCGTTGCCCGACCGGGGTGACGGCGTCGCCGTCACGCCCTCCCAGCAGGCCAGGGGTCTGCATGCTCGTCATCACCAGCTCCTCGCACGGATTGGGGTGCTTCGACCGGGCCCGGTCCGACGTCTCGCGCCGACGACGTGGACCGGGCCGCGAACGGCTGCTCCTCGTTCAGCAGCCTGGTGCGCAGGGTGTCAGCGGGTGCGGATCGCGCGCAGCGACCGTCGGCTGACGACGAGGACGAAGACGAGGAGGAGGATCCCGACGAAGACGACCGGAGACAGCCCCGAGCCGGGAGTGCCGGTCGTTGTCCCCGTGGAGGTTGGCGGGGGGGTCGCGGCGGCCGCCGGCGATGCCGCCGGGCTGGTGGCCGGGGACGGCGATGCCGCCGCGGCGCCCGTCAGGCACGGCGAGCTCATGATCCTGTCGCTGATCAGGGTCACGTCACCGTTGCGAGCCAGCGCTCGACCGTTCAGCGTCACTCCGCTGTCCATCGTGATGGACGTCAGGGCCAGGATGGTCCCGACGAAGGTGGAGCCCGATCCGAGCGTCGCCGAGCTGGTGACCTGCCAGAAGACGTTGCACGAGCTCGCGCCGTTGATGAGCTTCACCGAGCTCGAGGATGCCGTGACGAGTGACGAGGTTGCCTGGAAGACCCAGACGGAGTTCGGGTCGTTCTGGCCGTCGAGCGTCAGGGTGCCTGTCAGAGCGAGGGCGCCGCCGTTGTAGACGCCGCCGACGAGGGTCTTCCCGTCGAGGGTTCCCCCGGCCACGGTTGTGAAGGGCGTCAGGCCCGCGGCGACGGTGTACGCGGTGGTCAGGTCGCTCTGGGCCTGCACCGCGACGGGGTTTGCCGCTTCGAGCGAGCCGCTGTACGTCCCGGGCGGGAATCCCGTCACGGCGGCGGCGGTGCCGGGGGAGATGCCCAGGTCCCCGGTGATCGTGGTGGGCCCGGTGTTGGTCACCGCCGTGCCCGCCAGGACCGCGAACGGCGCGGCCGTCCCCAGCCCGACCGGCGCCGGGCTTGCGGCAGCGGCCGTCCCCGCCATGGCGAACATGGCGATCGCGAGCGTGACTGCGGTGCCGACCGAGAGGAGGGTGCGGGCGAAAGCGGAACTGGCGCGAGAGCGCCGTCCCGGATCGGTGGTCATGTGGCGCTCCAGTCCTGTGCCCGCTTTGGGGCGGAACCGCGTTGATGCAGGGTGGGACCTCGGGGTGGAGATCACCGCCGGCTGAGGACCCCACGCGAACCGGTCGCGAGGTGCACGACGAAGACGACCGCGATCGCACCGAGCGTGGCGATCACGATGCTCTCGGGGTTGATGCCGTCGACCGTCCCCATCTTGAGCACGGTTGCCGCGACGAACCCCCCGACGAGCCCGCCGACGACGCCGAGGACGACCATCATCAGCAGGCCTTCGCGGGCCTTCATGAGGTGGCTGGCGAGGAAGCCGGCGATCGCGCCGACCACGATCCAGGAGAAGAGGCCCATAGGAAGCTCTTTCTATCTATCTGGCGTCGGCCGCCCTGCGGCCGACGGGTCTGCGGGCGAGGCCCTGCCCGCCTGGGGACCGGGACGCCGGTCAGGCAATGGCTCAGGCCGGCTCGCGCCGGAAGATCGCCACGGCCCAGACGACGATCAGCTCGAGGATGGTCCAGCCGACGAAGGCCAGGATGGCGGCGAGGTCCAGCACCGAGCCGCCCTTCGCGAGAGCATCCGTGTTGAGGATGCCGTTGAATGGGGCGACGAAGACCTGGCTCACGTTGAGGATGCCCGAGACCAGCGCGTTGCCGGTGCGGGCGTCGAGCAGCAGCAGGACGATCCGCAGCCCGATGACGATCTGGATCAGCCCGAAGACGAGGACGACGACGCGCCGGATCAGCTCGGGCGACCCAGGGCCCGTGCTGCTGATGCGACGACTGGCCGGCGCCGCCGCCGGCTGATTCGTGTTCGTGTCCACCGGCGGCTGGTTGACGACGGTGCGGTCCACTTGATCGATGGCCATTGCTTTCTCCCTGTGCCTGGTAGGGCATCCGGGGAAGCCAAGTCGGGGACGCCCCATAGGAATGCCGGCCGCCAGTCTCTCGTCTCGGAGTCAGCGCGTCATTACGCGCCGTCATCCGACCCAGCCTCGCGAGGCGGGCGGGCCGCCGCCTGGCCAACAAGGCTTCGGACGCCCGCTTGATCGGCGATTCCCGGGCCCCTGGAATGACCCCTGCGGCATCGGCGCATGGGATAATGGTGGGCGGTCGTCGGGTGGCCGCATCGGTGGTGAGCGATGACAGCCCTTCAGGTGAACGCACCGGACGTCAAGGCGCGGCGGGCTCTGGTGCTCCACGATCGGCCGCTGATGGTGGACCTCATCGAACTGACGCTCAACCACGGCCTCTTCGTCGTGCGGGCGGCGCGCAGCCTGGCAGAGGCGGAGGCGATCCTCGCCCAGTGGGAGCCGCACCTGGCCGTGGTCGACATGGACCACGACGACAGCACGGCCCTCCTCGGCCGGCTCGGCGCCTCGAACACGCTCCGGCGGAGCACGACGCCGGCCCTGGGACTCACAAGGCGCGGCGACCTGCGCACGAAGCTTCGGGCCTTCGATCTCGGGGTGGACGACATCCTGACCGTGCCCTTCTCCCCCGAGGAGTTGCTCGCCCGCTCCATCGTCCTCACGCGTCGAGCCACGGGCACCGCGCCGCCGATCGTCCCCACGATCAGGCTTGGCGAGATCGAGGTCGACATCGTCAACAGGGTGGTGCGCGCCGGCCAGTCGGTCATCCACCTCAGCGGCATCGAGCAGAGCCTCCTGTACCTGCTCGCGAGTCGAGCCGGACGCGTGGTGACGCGGGACGAGATCCTCGATGCCATCTGGGGTACCGACTTCGTGGCCGAGAGCAACATCGTGGATCGCCACATCCGGAGTCTCCGCATCAAGCTGCAGAACGATTATCGGCACCCGCGCTTCATCGCCACGGTTCCCGGCCGGGGCTACCGGTTCATCCCGACCTTCTCGAATGCCGGCTGGAGTGCTGCGGCAGGCCCGGGCGGGCAGGCGGTCAGCTGAGCGTCGCTCGACGCATCGCGGGTTGCCGACCGACTCTCAGGCAGCCGCGAGTGGTGGGTCCCGACGCAACGATGGTGCGACGAACGCTCCGCCGCAGGGCCGATCGGCGAATCAGCGGCGCGGCTCCTGCCGTAGCTTCGGGGCGATGACGGGCCGTCATGACGCGATGGCGTCGGGCCATGACAGTGCCATCAGGCCACGAGGCGTCGCCCCGGTGAGGAGCCAGAACCCATGCGCGCGATCCGACGTCCGGGCCCATCGTGGGACGCCCTCTATCGATTCTGGCAAGAGACCCCTGCGGGCATCGCCCCGACCTCGACGCGATCTGCGATCCGCGGAGGGCGTCTCGGACACATGAGCCCGGCGGTCAGGACAATCGCGTCCGCAGCGCTGCGCAGCGTGGTCCTCATCTTGATCGCAACACTCCTGGTCTTCGCACTGCCTCCGGTGGCGCTCGGGGCCGTGGGTACCTAAGTGGCGAGCGCCGCCGGAGCCCGCCGGAGCTCGGATTTCCACCGCCCGTCGGCTTGCGGGGCACGAGGTGTCAGTGGCGATCGGGCGCGCTGCCGGACGGACGCGCAGCCACGGCCAACCGGCCGTCGCACCGGGATGACCGCGATGCAGTGAAGTGATGTGCGGCCGATCGGCCCATTCCCGTTCGGCCTCGAGCGGCTCGGCGTGGTCATGTCGCCGCTCGCCGGCGAGCCGGCCGAGGCCTGGGGCGTGCTCAACCCTGGCACGGCGCACTACGGGCCCCACCTCTATCTCTTCCCGCGCCTGGTGGCGGAGGGGAACTACTCGCGGATCGGGGTTGCCCGGGTGATCTTCGACGAGGCAGGGATCCCGGTCGGCGTCAAGCGACTCGGGGTCGCCCTTGAGCCACGGGAGCCCTGGGAACTCCACGCTGGTCGCGGGGGCGTCGAGGATCCGCGGATCACCTACCTGCCGCGGCTCCGCCGATGGATCATGACCTACGCTGCCTTCGGTCCGTTCGGCCCACGCATCGGCCTCGCCGCGTCGGCCGACCTCGAGGTCTGGCAGCGTCTCGGGCCGGTCTCGTTCGCCTACGACCATGGGCTCGCCACCGATCTCAACCTGTACCCCAACAAGGACGCAGTCCTCTTCCCGGAGCCGGTCGCGGACCCGAGCGGGAGCCCTGCGTACGCCATGCTTCACCGGCCGATGTGGGATCTCTCTCTGGCCAAGCCCGGCGAGGGTGAGCCACTGCCCGCCGGCCTCGCCGATCGGCGCCCGGGGATCTGGGTGAGCTTCGTTGCGGCCGCGGCGGTCGAGGCCGACATCCAGGCCCTGACCCGCTTCGATCGGCACCGCCTGGTCGCGCTCCCTGAGCGTGCCTGGGAGGCCTTGAAGATCGGCGCCGGCGCGCCACCGATCCGCATCGGCGAGGGCTGGCTGGTCCTCTATCACGGCGTCTCCGGGAGGCTGGCCCCGGGCTTCGGGCCGCAGCCCGACGTGCGCTACAGTGCGGGCGCGCTCGTCCTGGATGCCGCCGATGTGACCCGCGTGGTCGCCCGCTCCGCCGAGCCGCTCCTGGAACCTGCACTCGCCGAGGAACTGACCGGGATGGTGCCGGGGGTCGTCTTTCCGACCGCCATCGAGCCGTCACCCAAGGGCGCGTCGTCGGACTACCACGTCTACTATGGCATGGCCGACTCGCGGATCGGGGTGGCGCGCCTGAGCCGGCCCGGGCCCCGGCCGTGACGGCCCCGCCGCAGAGCCTCCGGATGTCGTCGTTGCCTCGTCCGGCAACCTGGCTCACGTCTACTTCACGAGCCAGCCGGAGCGGATGACCAGCAAGGCGATCGAAACCCGCTCCCGGGTCTCATCGAGACGCTGGCGCGGCATCCCGGGGTCGGAGCGCTGCTGGTCAGGTCGGACGCCGGTCATGCGCTCGTCCTGGGCGCGCACGGCCGGCTCGACCTGAACCCGGGCCAGCTCGATGGCAGCGACCCCCTGATCGACTATGGTCCTCGGGCGGCCGAGAGCCTGCGACGCGTCGAGGGCTTCCCGAACGCCGGCGACCTGATCCTGCTGGGCGCGGTCGACCGCGTCACTGGGGAAGTCACGGGATTCGAGGAGCTTGTCGGCTCGCATGGCGGCCTGGGCGGACGGCAGACGGAGCCGTTCATCCTGTGCCCGGCGACCCTTCGGCTGGCCGAGGATCCGCCGGTGGGGGCCCCGGCACGGTATGGTCAGCTGATGGCGTGGCGGGCGCAGCTGCGGGGCGAACGTGCGGGCTGAGAACGCATCGACCAGGGCCGGCGAGCCGCGAGTGGACCCCGGGCGGCCGGTCGACCCGAAGGCAGCCGAACTGCGGGCCGAGAAGAACCCGCTGAAACGCTTCGGCAAGGTCCTCGGTCCGGGCCTCATCACCGGCGCATCGGACGACGATCCCTCGGGCATCGGGACCTACGCCCAGGCCGGAGCGCAGTACGGCTTCGCGACGCTCTGGTTGACGCTCCCGATGCTGCCGATGATGACGGCCGTCCAGTACATGTGCGCCAAGATCGGCCTGGTGAGCGGACGGGGCCTGGCGGGCGTGCTCCGGGAGCACTACCCCCGCGCCCTCTATCCGGCCGTGGTCGCCTTGGTGGTCGCCAACACGTTGAACGCCGGGGCGGACATCGGAGCCATCGCGGCGGCCATCAACCTGCTCGTGCCGATCCCGGCGATCGTCTTCATCGTGCCCGTCAGCCTGGGGATCGTCGGGCTCCAGGTCTTCGGCACCTATCGCCTCATCGAGCGGGTCTTCAAGTGGCTTGCCCTGGCCCTTCTTGCCTACATCGGCGCCGCCCTGTTCGCACGGCCCGACGTCGGGAGCGTCCTGGCCGGAACGCTGATCCCGACGATCCGGCTCGACCCCAGGTACATCGGCATCCTCGTCGCGCTTCTGGGCACGACCATCTCGCCGTACCTCTTCTTCTGGCAGGCCAGCCAGGAGGTGGAGGAACAGATCAGCATCGGGCGGCGCCATCTCTGGCAACGCAAGGGGGCCTCGCGGTTCGAGCTCAGGTACGCCCTGTGGGACACCATCGGGGGATGGTCTTCTCGGAGATCGTGGCCTACTTCATCATCCTCGCCACCGGCGCCACCCTGTTCGCGGCGGGCAAGACGGACATCGCCTCCGCGACCGATGCCGCCCAGGCCCTGCGTCCCCTGGCCGGCGACGCGGCCGCCCTCCTGCTCGCCATCGGGCTCATCGGGGCAGGAGTGCTGGCGGTGCCCGTCCTCACGGGATCGGCCGCCTACGGCGTGACCGAGGCGTTCGGGTGGCGATCGGGGCTCGATCGCACGCTCACCCGGGCGCCGCAGTTCTACGCGGTCATCATCGCCGCGACGCTCGTCGGCATGACGATCAACTTCCTCGGGATCAACCCGATCACCGCCCTCGTCCTGAGCGCCGTGCTCAACGGCCTCATCGCCGCCCCGCTTCTCGTCCTCGTCATGCTCGTCTCGAATGACCGCGCGGCGATGGGCGAGCGGACCAACGGCCGTCTTCTCAATGTCGTCGGCTGGCTGACCACGATCGTCATGGGGCTGGCCGCTGTCGGCCTCATCGTGACGACGATCCTGGGTTAGCCCGAGTCGCCTCGGGCGGACCGCCTGCCCAGGAAGCCCGGCCGGAGACTGGCTGTTGCTGACCCGCAGGGAGTCCGAGGGTCGCGTTCATGGCGACGGTGGCGAGGAGGATCGAGGCGTTGACCTCGTCGCCGTCGACGAGGCTGACCAGGGTCACCTACCGGAGGGGATGGTGGAGATGAGGGGACTCGAACCCCTGACCCCCGCGATGCGAACGCGGTGCTCTCCCAGCTGAGCTACATCCCCACGCGCGGCGCAGTCTAGCACAGGGCCCCGGGCCTCCCCGGGGCTGGCGGCCGGGTCCGGACCATTGACAACTAGAACGGATGTTCTATGATGATCGTCCCATGGCCAGCCCCTCCCCGGCAGTCTCGGCCGCCCTGACGTCCCTCCGGGAACGCTGGGGTGCCGCAGCTCCCCGGCCGGCGACGGAGGTCGCCGGTGCGCTCGCGCTCGCACCCCGCCAGGCGCCATCGGAGGGGACCCCGGCGGACCTGGCCGTGCTGCAGCCTGTCGTGGTGGCCACCGGACCGGCTCCTGCCGCGGATGCTGCAGGCCGGCCCGGCACGGCGGCACCCGGCCTCCCCTGGCGGCCCGATCCCCGGCGGGTGGTGCCGACCGGCTTCCCCGCCCTCGACGCGATCCTCGGCCCCGGCGGTCTGCCGCGTGAGGCCGGAGCCGTCTTCCGCGGGGATGCCTCGAGCGGCAAGACCACGCTCGCCCTCCGCCTGGTCGCGGAGGTCCAGGCCGCGGGCGGCATCGTCGCCTACCTGGATCTCGCCGACAGCCTGGATCCCGTCGAGGCGGTCGCCCGCGGCGTCCGTCTCGAATGGCTCGTCGTGCTCGTCCCGAGGACGCTGGCGGAGGCCCTGGCGATGGCGGCGACGCTGCTCCAGGACCGCGCGGTGGACCTGCTCCTGCTGGACCTCCCGGCCCGGTCCGAGCGGGTCGGGGCAGGGGAGGTCGGAGGGGCGTCGGGCCCGTCGGGAAAGCGCCCGGCCACGATCGCCGACCGCCTCCAGCGCCTGGCGGCCCTCGCCCGGCGAGCCGGGGCCGGTCTCCTGGTCCTCGAGCCGCCCGGCCTCCCGGCCCCCCTGCGGGGGGCGCTCGCGGAGTCGGCCGGCCTCCGCCTCGAGCTGGTACGCCGGGCCTGGATCCGCCTCGGCCGGGATGTCGTCGGCCAGCGAACGGAGGTGACGGTCACCCGGAACCGCTTCGGCCCGTCGGGCCGGCGGGCCGAGCTCCTGATCCTCTATGCCGAGGCCGGGCGGCGCGATGCCTGCCTCGAGCGGCCGGGCCTCCTGCGGGAGGAGGGGACTCGATCCGCCGATCGCCCCGACCTCCGCCGCCCGGGCGCCGGTCCGCCGGTCCGCCAGCTCGCCGATCCCGTCGCCCTCGGCGACCCGGTCGGCCCGTCCACCGCCCGTCGGTCCGGCGACCCGGCGCCGCTCCCGGTCATCCGGCCGGGCATCGATCCGGTCCCCCTCGCGAGCATCTCCGATGCGACTCCTCCACCTGTTCTGGCCTCACCTCCCCCTCCGCCTCAGCCGCAGCCGGGCCTCCGGCTCGTTCCCGGCCGGCCCGGTCATCCTCGGCGGCCAGCCCTGGACGGACGGCGCGGTCCTGGACGCCGATCGGGCGGCCCGCGACCTCGGCGTCCGGCGGGGAATGCCGCTCGGTGACGCGCACCGGCTGGTCCCGGAGGCCGCCTTTCTCGACGCCTACCCCGGCGCGGACCGGGCTGCGGTGGAGGCGGCCCTCGAGCGGCTGGCCGCCTTCAGCCCCGGCCTCGGCGGGGCGACGGATGTCGCGGACCCGGCCTTCGGCCGGCTCGAGGTCCAGCTCGACGGCCTGGAGCGGCTGTGGGGCCCGGAGCCGGTCCTGGTCGAGCGGATCCGCTGGGCGCTGGCGCCGCTCCTGCCCGGTCCGCCGCGGGCGGGGATCGGCGGCACCCGGTTCGGGGCCGCGGTCGCGGCCGGTCGCACCGAGCCCCCCGCCGAGGGCGGCCTCCCGCTCCTGAGGATCGCGCCCGGCGAGGATGCGGCGTTCCTGGCCCCGCTGCCGGCCGGGCTGCTCAGCCCCGACCCGGACGTCCGCGGCCGGCTGGGTCGTTTCGGTCTGCGCCGGATCGGCCAGGTGGCGGCGCTGCCGCGGTCGGCGCTCGTGGCCCGCTTCGGCGGCGCGGGAGAGCAACTGCATGACCGGGCCAACGGCCGCGAGACGGAGCCCTTCCGGCCGCGCCGCTCCCCGGAGCGGCTCGTTCTGGCGCTGCCGATCGAGCCGCCGATCGGCGAGCTCGAGCCGCTCCGCTTCGTCCTCCGCCGCCTGGTGGAGGCGCTGGCCGACCAGCTCCTCGCCCGCGGCGCGGCGGCCGGCCGCGCCCGCCTCGGGTTGACGCTCGATCAGGCGTTCGCGCCGCCTGGGATCCCGGCCGAGCTTGTCGTGGAGCAGCGCCTGCCCGAGCCGACCGCCGAGGCGGCCGCTGTCGAGCGGCTCCTGGTCGCCCGGCTGGAGCGGGCGATGCCACCGGCTCCGGTCGCTCGGCTCGAGCTGGAGCTGGCCGACGTCCTGCCCGCGGCCGGCCAGCAGCTGACGCTCTTCACGCCACAGGCCGGGCGGACGGCGCGCCTCCGCTGGCAGCTGGCCAGGCTCGCCGTGCGCTTCGGTGAGGACCGCGTCGGCTGGGTCGACCTGGGCGATCCCGAGGCGACCCTGCCGGAGCGCCGCTGGCGCTGGCGGCCCGTGCGGGCCGACGGGGCTGCCGTTCCCGATACCGGCCGGAACGGCCCGTGACCCGCCTGCTCCGGGAGCATCCGCCCATCGACGTCGAGCTGGACGGCGAGGGGAGCCTCCGGGCGATCCGCTGGAACGGCCGCCGGGAGGTCGTCGAGGTCTGCAACGGCTGGCGGGTCGAGGAGGACTGGTGGCGCGCGCCGATCGCCCGCGACTACTTCAAGGTGGTGGGGGAGCGCTGGCTGGCGCTCGTCTACTTCGACCGGCTGGCCGGCACCTGGCACCTGGAGCGGCTCTATGACTGAATGCGCCGGCGACTGCCGGGCTCAGCCCGGGTCGCCGGCCGACCGGCAACCCCGCCGGTCGGGCTCAGGCGGCCGGATGCCCCAGCGCCAGGCTGACGACGAGCAGCACGACCAGGATCGCGATGAGCAGGACCACCGCGCTCAGGTCGTGCGAGTGAGTCGTCTGCACGATCAAGTCCCCCGAGTCCGTCACCACCGGCCGGGCGGCCGGCGCCATTCAGACGTCGGCGGCGGCCCACCTGTTGCATCGGAGCCGACGGGTGATCCGCGATCGGCCGACCGGGGCCGATCCGCGCAACCCGGCCCGCGCAGACCGGCCCGCGCCGGCCCGGAATCAGACCCGGGGCGCCGCCGCGACCACGAAGATCACGACCAGGGCGACGAGCACCACGACCAGCAGCCCGGCTCCGATGAAATCGCGCGTCGTGGGGCGCATCCGCTCTCCTTCTGTGGCTTCCCGAACCGGCTCAGCTGAACGGGCAGGCCGCGCCGTACAGCACGGTGAGCATCGTCTGTGAACCCTGCGGCGCGACCTGGACCTGGGCCTTGCAGCCCGCGGCCTGGCCGGTCGCGTCGATCGTCCGGCTGCCGTCCTCCAGGGCCGGTCCGGCGCTCGCCTGGAAGCCGGCCCCCTGGAGCGCGGCCAGCGACCAGGTGACGACCGCCGAGACCGTCGCCGTGGTCGTCAGCACCGCGCTCGCCGGACCGCTGGCGGCTGCCGCCGGCTCGGCGCCCGGGTAGACCGGGAAGGCGGGTGGCAGGGCATCCCAGATCCGGCCCCAGCTCGTGTCCGTCTGGGTGGGCGGCGAGGTGGAAGCGCCCGCGCTGGCGGTCGGGCTCGCCGGGGCCGAGGACGTGGCGATCGGCGGCATCGAAACCACGGCCGTGACCGTGGGGCTGGCCGGTGGCGACGCGGGGCTCGACGCGGCGGGCGCGCTGCAGGCGGCGACGAGGACGAGGGCGAGGGACGCCACCAGCGCGGCGCCGGCGAGCCGGCTCGGCCGGCTGCCCCCGCGCAGCGCTCCGCGCCGGGATTGGACGACTGGTGGCGGGCTGGCGGTCGGCAACGCGACGGTTCCTCCGAAGGCGGCGGCGCGATCGAGTGTCGTCATCGTACCGGGGAGCGGCCGAGACGGCACGAGCGCCTCGTGGCCCGGGGTCTCCGGCCCTCCACGACCCTGCATTCGAGAGGGCCCGCCCCGTCGGAGGCGGGCCCTCTCGATGACGACCCGGCCACCACCGGACCGCCGTGCCTCGGAACCCCAGATGCCGAGACGGAGG
>JAJYJR010000899.1 GCA_021789355.1 Chloroflexota bacterium
GACGACGGCTGGTGGCTGGCCGTCCTCTTCGTCCACGACGACGAGGGCATCGTCGAGGCCGAGGAACTGGCACCGCGCTCCGGTCCTCCACCTGTGCCGCCGCTGCACGTCGTGGGGCCCGCGCTGGCCGGTGCGCTCTCGGGGCTGATCCTCGAGGAAGGCGGCCGGCAGCAGCTCCGGCTCGCGCTGCCAGCGTCGAGCGACGAGGGGCATCCGTGGCGCCAGCCGCTGGTCCTTCGCATGGCGATCCGGTGGGAGCCGATGCGGGCCGCGACCATGCGCCCTGCGGAGCTGGCACAGGCGGCGCTGCATGCATTCCGGCGGTCGCTGCTCGCCGCCGGCGGCGCTGCATGAGAACGGCGGTCGGCGCGGCATGATCCCGGCCGTCCGCGGCGTCCTCTCATCGCCGCTGACGTGGGTCGTCGCCGCGGCCGGGTTCCTGGCGCGCGGCGGCATCCTGGTGCTCGCCCTGCCGATCCTCTCGCTTCCGACGCCGGTCGGCGTGACGCTGCTGGTGCCGCCACTGTCGGTGACCACGAGTGGCATCTCGTCCGTGTTCCTGCCCGAGCTGTTCGCGGCGGGCGCGGCGGCCACCGTGCTCGTGGTGGTGGGACTGCTGCTGGGTGCGCTCGCGGACGCCGTCGTCTACCAGCGGCTGGTCGACCTGACCGCTTCGCGCGCCGCGGACGGGCGCGCCGCGGCGCTGGGTGCTGCGGCCTCGGGCCCCCCGGCCCTGAGCCCCCCGGTCCCGCGCCCCCGGGGCGGGATGCCACGGCTGGTCGGGAGGCTCGTCGGAGCGGAGATCCTGGCGCTCCTGCCGGCGATCGCGATGTCGATCGTCGCCGCGAGCCGGCTGATCGCCGTCGGGGAGCAGGAGTACCTGCTGCCCTCGTCGACCAGCGTGCCGTACGTCGCGCGCGTTCTCCAGGGCGCGTCGACGGCGGTGATCGCATTGGGTGCGTGCCTGCTGCTGGCGGATGTCGTGAACGCGCTCCTCTCGCGCCGGCTGCTGCGGGGGGCGTACCGTCCCGACACGGCTGCGACTGCCGGGCAACCGCGGGGCGAGGCTCCGGCCGCGCAGGGCCTGCCCGGCGTCCTGCGGATCCCCGCCACGTGGCTGGCGGCGTGGCTCGTCACGTTTGCCTCGCTCGCACCCGGGCTGCTCGTCATCGCGCTCGCCTGGCCGGCAGTCCGGGACACGTACGCCGCGACGCTGTCCAGCGCACCACCGGCTCCCGTCGAGCTGCTCGCCACGACCGTCGTGTTCGTGGCGGCGTGGATCGCGGCGCTGCTGGTCGCCGGCATCGGGTCCGCGCTTCGGTCCGCCATATGGAGCATCGGCAGGCTGCCGTGAGGGGCGTGCGGGGGCCCCTCTGCTACACTCGCCCGACTTGAGGGATCTCCCCAGGAGGCGCCAGCCAGGCACATGGACCAGATCCTCACGCCGGTCGGGGACGCGATCACCACGTTCCTGAACGACCAGCACGTCCAGTTCATCGGCCGGGCGATCGCGATCTACGTCGTGCTGCTCTGGCTGGCCTGCGCCTACTGGGCCTACCGCGACCTGCAGTCCCGCACGGCGAACCCGATCGCACCGTATCTCGCGGCCGTCGTGATCATCCTCTTCACCCCGATCCTGTTCCCGTTCGGCCTGCTGCTGTACCGGCTCGTCCGCCCCGGTGAGACCGTCGCCGAGGCCAACGAACGGGCCATCGCCGAGGAGGCGATGCTGCGGGAGATCGAAGCCCAGCCACACTGCGCCAACTGCGACCGGCGCGTGGAGGCCGACTGGCTGGTCTGCCCGACCTGCCGTAACCAGCTTCGTCGGGTGTGCCCGTCGTGCACCCGCCGGGTCGAGCTCGACTGGGCCGTGTGCGCGTGGTGCGGGGCCGACCTCCTGCTGCTGCCCATCGCCGGTGCGGCACGCCCGACATCGACGCCAGGGCGCCGGGGCGTGCGAGCCGGGGCTACCGCCTCGCCCGGCGCGCTGTCCGCCGACACGGAGACGACGTCTCCCGCGATCGCGACCGGCAGCCTGGAGCCGATTCGTGCCGATCACCCCGTGCGGGGAACGCCGCTTCGGTGAGCGAAGGCCCCGACCAGGGATCGGACACGGTCCCTCCCGCGGGGTCCGGGGAGGACGGCCCCGGCCAGGTCGGGCCGGATCTATACGCGGTCCGCCGGCACGGCAACGGCCTCGACCGGGGCACCCCTGTCGAGGGAGGCAGCGGACAGGACGGGACGACCGATGCCCTGGGCACCTCCGCCGCGGACCAGCCCGCCGCGGACCAGCCCGCCACGGACCAGCCCGCAGCGGACTCGCACCACGGACCGCCCGGCGCCGCCATCTTCAGCCTGGAAGGCCGCCCGGCTCCCGGCCTGTACGTGGCCGCGTGGCTGCTCGCGGTGGTCGGGATCGGGCTCTTCGTCGTGGCCGGCGCGGCCGCGTCCAGCGCCTCCGCATCGAGCCCGGCCGGCCCTGCCGGCGTCGCGCTGCTCTTCGGGGCCTTCATCGCGCTCACGGTGTCCCTCGCCAGCGCGGCAGGCTACCAGGTGCTCGCGCGTGCGGACCGCAGGGAGGATCGCTACCGTGGCCCCTCGCCGCTGATCCTGCTCGGGGTCGTCATCTTCGGCGTGACCGTCGTGGTCGGGGCGCTGAGCGCGGCCGGCCTGATCGCGCCCGAGTCGCAGTCGATCGGGGCACTCGTGGACGTGGCGCTGACCACGCTGGCGT
>JAJYJR010000900.1 GCA_021789355.1 Chloroflexota bacterium
GAGCGAGGTGGCGCCGCCGGAGATCGCGCCATCCCGCACCAGCGCCTCGACCGTGTCGACGTGGCGCGCATACCCCAGCACGGTGTGCCCGTTGCGCAGCCAGCGCCGCGACATGTTGGCGCCCATGCGCCCGAGTCCGACGAGCCCCAGCTTCACGGCGATGTCGCCTCCTTCTGCTCCGGCCGCGACGTGGCGAACGCGACCGCTCTCTCGATGCCGCGGGCCGCGGCGTGGACCCCCCTCGCGCCCGTTCGCGACACGTTGAGGGCGGCGGGTCGTCCCGCCGCCCTCAACGTACTTCAGGTGCCTACTGGGTGCAGGCTCCGCTGCTCTTGCAGGCCGCCGCGATCGTGCTCTTCGCGTTCTGGACGTTCTGATCGGTCACGAACTGCGCGATCGCGGTCGTGATCGGCGTCAGGAACGCGGGGATGCTCGCCGGGCCGTTTGCCTCGCTGGGGACCAGCTGGTCCTTCGCGAAATCCTGCATGGACGACTGCGAGTACGCATCGAAGACGGTGGGGCTGCAGTCAAGCCGTGCGCATACGGAGCCCTTGATCGGGTTGAACGCCTCCTGCGCCTTCACCGACCCGAGAGTCTCCAGCCACGCAATCGTCTGGCCGGGGTCCTTGATGTTCTTGGGCATGCCGAACGTGTCGGTCACCACGATGAAGTCACCGGTGGTGCCAGGGGCGGGCGCCCAGCCGAAGTCCTGGCCGGGCTTCCAGCCGTTGGCCTCGAAGTAGCCCTTCGCCCAGTCGCCCATGATGTTCATGGCCGCCTTGCCCTGCATCACCAGGCCGTCCGCCTGGTCCCAGGTCAGCGTGGCGTGATCGTTGTTGACGTAGCCGATGACCTTGGCCATGGTCTGCAGCGCCTGCGTGACCTTCGGGTCGGACCAGGAGAAGCCACCCGTCCAGATCGACCGGTAGTCGGCGGGGCCGAGTGTCGACAGGAGGATGTCCTCGAAGAGCTGCAGGGACTCCCACTGGTCCTTGTCGCCGAGCGCGAGCGGGGTGATCCCCTTGGCCTTCAGCTGGTCGGCCACCTGGAAAAACTGGTCCCAGGTCGTCGGGGGCTGCAGGTTGTTCTGCGTGAAGATCTGCTTGTTGTACCAGAGCACCCCGTTGCGATGGACGTCGAGCGGTACCGCGTAGGGGGCGCCGTTGTAGCTGACCAGGTCGATCAGCTGCTTGGGGAACTTGTCCATCCACCCTTGCTGCTGGTACAGCTGGGTCAGCGGCTGCATGTAGTTGGTCTTGACCCAGTTGTCGAGGAGTTCCGCGCCGCCGTGGATCTGGAACGTGTCCGGTGGGTTGTTGGCCTGCATGCGCTGTGCCAGGACGGCGTTCGCGTTGGACCCGGCACCACCCGCGACCACGGCGTTGGTCAGCGCGATGTTGGGATACTGTCCGCTGAAGACCTTCTCCACCGCTGCCAGCGCCTGGGCCTCGCCGCCTGCCGTCCAGTAGCTGAAGATCTCGAGCTTGCCGCTCGTGGCCGCCGATGGCAGCGCACCCGCGGCACCTCCTGCCGCGCTCGCCGCCGGAGCGGGCGACGCGGCGCTGCTGCACGCGCCGAACACGATCATCGCGGCCGCCGTGAGGGCCCCGAGTCGTGTGGGAACGGTTCCGACCTTCATGTTCCATCTCCCCATGGTTGTGTGGACCGCACGGTACGAGCAGACGGCGGTTCTGGCAGACCGTTCCTCCCCTGGTCATACCGCAGGATGCCGTCCACGGTAGTCCGGCCCGCCCCCGGTGTCAACCTGATCGGCGAGGCTTCCCATGGCCGTTCGTGGAGCGTCCGGCGCGGTGCGGGCCCACCTAGGGCAGCGTCGCTTGACGGACGAGGGTGACGCGGGTATGGTCGCGGTATGACCAGTTCGCCTGGCAAGACCCGGGAGATGGCTGCTGCCGAGCTCGAGGGGGAGATCCTCTCCGGAGGCCTCGCGCCCGGTGACCGACTGCTGTCCGAGCGGCAGCTCGCGGAGCGGCACGCGGTCAGCCGCCCCATCATCCGCGAGGCGCTCAGGATCCTGGCGGAGCGTGGCCTGATCGAGATCTCGCCGGGCAGAGGCGCGTTCGTGCGGCGCCCGTCGGCCCTGGCGGGCGTGCGCCCGCTGGACGCGCTCTACCGCCGCGGGCACCCCACGGCCAGGCAGCTCAGCGAGACTCGCCTGGTGCTCGAATGCGAGACCGCGTCCCTCGCCGCCCAGCGCGCCGGGCTCGACGACGTCCGCATGCTGGGGACGTGCCTGGCCGCGCTCGAGGCCGGAGGAGACCCCGAGCAGACGGTGCGCAGCGACCTCGCCTTCCACCTGGGGGTCGCCGCGGCGGCGCACAACTGGATCATCGAGGCCGTGCTCGGGTCGCTCGCCTCACTGACGGCCGAGCTCATGGTGCGCAGCCTGGCGGACCCCGACGTGTACCGTCGGAGCGCGCCCTACCACCGGCTGGTGTACGAGGCGATCGCGGCTCGCGACCCGGCCGGCGCGCGCGCCGCGATGCGCGACCACCTGAGCGTCGCCTCGTCCACGTACGGGCGCGATTACGACGAGGACCTCGACGCGATGGCGCGGCGCGCGCTGCGGCGGCTCGACATACACGACAGCCTGGAAACGTTCGTCCGGGCTGTCATTCCCGCCGATCCCGGGGGCAGCCTGCAGTGAGCCAGCCGTCGGTGCATGATCCGGCACCTGGCCTCGGCGGGACGAGCTCAGCGCCCATCGGA
>JAJYJR010000901.1 GCA_021789355.1 Chloroflexota bacterium
GGCTGGCGGATCCACGCCATTCTCGGGCCACGCGACCTTCCTCCCCGCGACCCGTTCCGCGTCGCGGGACGTCGGCCGTTGCTCAGGGCGTGCCGCCGGTGTGGATCTCGCGGGTCAGGTGCTCGGTGTAGTCCGGGAGGTGTCGCTCGTACCCGTCCGACATCAGCGGGGAGGAGATCATGAAATCGGCCGTCGCCCGGTTGCACGCGACCGGGATGTTCCACACGACCGCGATCCGCAGGAGCGCCTTCACGTCCGGGTCGTGCGGCTGCGGCTCGAGAGGGTCCCAGAAGAACACCAGGAAGTCGATCGTCCCATCGGCGATCATGGCGCCGACCTGGAGGTCGCCGCCCAGTGGCCCGGACTGGAGCTTGGTCACCGGGATCTCGAGCTCGCGCTCGAGGAGCGCGCCGGTGGTTCCCGTGGCGAACAGGTCGTGCTGCGCCAGCAGGTCCAGGTTGTAGCGGGCCCACTCGACCAGGTCCTGCTTCTTGTTGTCGTGGGCCACCAGCCCGATCTGCTTGCGGGCGTCCAGCCTGCGCTTCATGCCGTCTCTCCTTCCAGAGGTGGCAGGGCCCGCGGCGGCGGACGATCCCGGTCGCCCGCGGCCCCTACTCGCCGTCGTGCACGATCAGGACGGGGATGGTGCTGCGGGCCGCGACCTGCCCCGAGACCGACCCGAGCAGCACGCTCTGCAGCCGTCCGAGCCCGCGCGTGCCCATCACCAGCAGGTCGTACTGGCCCGAGGCGGCCGCATCGAGGATGGCTGGCGCTGGTTGCCCCGCACCCAGCGCGTCCTTCCGCACGGTGGGGCCGCCCGCCGCCTCGACGGCGGCTGCCTCCTCATCCAGGATCACCTGGGCCCGCCGGATGGCCGCCTCGAGATCCTCCGAGTACCCGGGCTCGCCCTCGAAGCCGGGCGGCTCGTGGTACACCGTGAGCACGGTCAGCGTCGCGCCCAGCTCGCGGGCGCACTCGGCGGCGGTCAGGACGGCCTGCCGGGCATGGTGGCTGCCGTCCACCGCAACGAGAATCCGCTTGAACATCGAGTCCACCCTCTCCTGGTCACGCCAACGGCCGGGTGCGTGTCACCTAATGTAACGAACCCGTCGAGGACCCTCGCGCCGCCGGCGCAGCCCGAGCCGCGCGAACGAACCGGGGCCGAGCCGATCGCATGGCCAGGCCTCGCCGCCTTGCGGCCGCTGGCCCGAGTCGTGGCGGTCGTCTAGATTCCGCGCGTGCGCACCCCCGACTGGCGGCCCGCGCTCCAGGTCGCCCACGACGCCGCCCTCGACTGGCTGGAGCATCCTTCCGAGCGCCCGATCCGGCCGGAGCGGTCGTACCAGGCGATGCTGGACGTCTTCAGCGGACCCGTGCCCGAGGTGGGAGAGGCATCCGAGCGCGTGGTGGCGTCGCTCGCCGAGGCGGCCCGCCCGGGGCTGATGGCGATGAACCACGCGCGATTCTTCGGCTGGGTCATCGGCGGAGCGATGCCGGCCGGGGTCGCGACCGACTGGCTGGTCGCGGCATGGGACCAGAACACCGCCGGCAGCGTGCCCACCCCGGCGATGTCGGCGATGGAGGCGACGACGGCAGGCTGGCTGCTGGAGCTGCTCGATCTGCCGCGCTCGGCATCGGTGGGGTTCGTCACGGGTGGGCAGATGGCGAACCTGGTGTGTCTCGCCGCGGCCCGCGAACGCGTGCTCGCCGATGCCGGGTGGGACGTCGCCGCAAACGGGCTCATCGGGGCACCGGCGGTCACCGTCCTCGTCGGCGACTACGTCCATCACACGGTCGGCAAGGCGCTGCGGATCCTCGGTCTCGGGGAGGGACGCGCCGTCCGGGTGGCGACCGACCCGCGCGCCCGCATGCGCCCCGACGCCCTGCGGTCCGCGCTCGCCGCCGTCAACGGGCCGACGATCGTCTGCGCGCAGGGCGGAGAGGTGAACAGCGGCAGCGTCGACCCGATCGCCGAGATCGCCGACATCGTGGCCGAGCACCGTCGTGCCAACCCGGCATGGCTTCACGTCGACGGCACGATCGGGCTCTTCGCCCGTACCTCGCCCAGGCTGGCGCCGCTGCTCCGCGGCGTGGAGCGGGCCGACTCGTGCTCGACGGACGCGCACAAGTGGCTGAAGGCTCCCTTCGACTGCGGGATCGCCATCGTGGCGGACGCCGAGGCCCACCGGCGGGCGATGACGCTCCACGCGGACTACCTGCCCCCGATCGGCTCGGCACGCGATCCGATCGACTGGAACCCCGAGATGAGCCGGCGAGCGCGGGCGGCAGCGGTGTACGCCACGATCCGCCAGCTCGGCCGGACCAGGATCGCGGAGATGGTCGAGCGGGATTGCGCCATGGCGCGACGCGTCGCGGACAGCCTCCGACGGGTCGATGGGATCGAGGTCCTCAATGAGGTGCAGCTCAACCAGGTGCTGGTTCGCTTCCGGGATCCGGCGGGTGTCGACGACGACGCCCATGCGGGACTCGCCTACCCAGACAGTCTGGAAACGACCTCGCTCTGGGCCGAAAGGGTGGTCGTTTCGGACCGGCTGAGCGCGCCAAGATCCCGATCGGGCGCACTGTGGGGCTCACCGAGTATCCGCCGCAGGGTGCATTGGAGCTGCGGCACCTCGACCTGCCGACCGCGGCAGCTGCGCCGATCGACCCCTCGGCAACGGCGCGGCCCTCGCGGTTCGTTCGGACAGGTAGGACGATTGGGCTATCGGG
>JAJYJR010000902.1 GCA_021789355.1 Chloroflexota bacterium
GGATGGCGGCGATCCGCTCGTCGGCAATCGCGGCTGCGGCGAGCGCCTCCGGCGCGATGAGCCGCCCCGTCATCGCCTTGACCTCGCGCACCAGCGCGGGCTCGGCAGCAACGGCCTCGAGGCATCCCCGCCGCCCGCACCAGCAGCGCCGTCCGTCCGGCACGACCGAGACGTGGCCGAGCTCGCCCGCGCCGCCGGACGCGCCGCGGTAGACCGAGCCGTTGAGCACGGCGCCCATGCCGATGCCGCGTCCGATCGTCACGACCATGAAGTGCTGCAGTTCGCGCCCGGCACCGAAGAGCTGCTCCGCGATCGTGAGCGTGTTGACGTCGTTGTCGAGGTGAACCGGCAGGCCGAGGCGGTCGGACAGAAGCGCGACCAGATCGAGGTGGGACCACTCGAGCAACGGGGAGAGGGCCACCCGCCGGGTCGCCGGGTCGACCACACCCGGCACGCCGATCCCCACGCCCAGGATGGACGCCCGGTCGGCGCCCGCGCTGGTGCAAAGCCGATCGACCGCGGCGGCGAAGAGCTCGGCGACAGATCCCGAGTCGGCTTCGCGTCCGCGCGGCACCGTGACGAAGGCCCGCGGCGTGGCCTCCAGGTCCGTCAACGTGGCCGCCAGATCGTCCGAGGTGACCTTGATCCCGACGACATATCCGGCCGTTGGATTCACCCGCAGCGGCGTGGCCGGCCGGCCCAGGCCTCGCACAACGTCGGCGCCGCCGAGGGCACCCCCCTCCTCGAGCAGGAACCGCGTGTCGAGGAGGTCCGCCGTGATGGCGGTGATCGTCGAGGGGCTGAGCCCGGAGAGCCGGGCAAGCTGGGCGCGGGAGAGCGAACCCTGCTCCCGCACGAGATTGAGGACGAGTGACCGGTTCATATCCCGGATGAGCTCGCGGTGGCCGGTTCGCACAGCCTGCCTCATTACTTCGTCTACTGTACGAAATAACCATCTCACCCCTGTCAAGCCCTCGCGTTCAGGGGTGGACCGAACCCCGTGGCACACCGCAAGCCATCTGCCGGCAGCTCGAGCAGAACCTGCAGGCCCTCGGGTACACCGTCGTGGCATTGGGCGGTTCGCAGCGGCGGATCGCCGAGATGCAGCTTCCGCCCGGTCAGGGCCGGGCGACGGCTGACATGGGGCCAGGCGCGACGATCCTCGCCCCAGACCCCGACAGCCTTGCGTCTCGCGAGGGCCGCCGGGTCCGGCTCCGCCATCCACCGGTACGGGTCCCGCCGCCCGCGTGGTAGGGTGGGCGGGCACGACCCGGGCGGGAGTAGCTCAGTTGGCAGAGCGGCAGCCTTCCAAGCTGCATGTCGCGGGTTCGAGACCCGTCTCCCGCTCCACTTTCACTGTCGTGCTCAGCACGACACGATAACTGGACGGCTGGCTTCCTCAGCAACCAGTCGATGCCGCATCGCGCGCTACAACGCTGGGCGACACGCTGCCAGTGCTACCGCGCCGCCATTGGACGCCGGTCCGCGTTCATCAACCGGCGGGGCTTCCCTCGTGACCGGGCGCGTTCGTCGTCACGGCGTGGCAGCCGACCACGGTGTTGCCCTTGCCCTGATCAGCGACGGTGTCACTCGGACCAGCGCAGCTGACCTTGAGCGCAGCGGTATCCGGATCGAGGTAGATCTGGGCCAGGCCGATGCCGGGGTCGGTGTTGACGGCCAGGCCGCTGACGTGGTTGCCGCTCACCGAGCCTTGGCTCGCACCGTAGAGGCTGATCGCGTCGAAGTCCGCCGTTCCGGAGACGGTGTTGCCCGAGATCACGGTGCCCACCGTGTTGTCGGCTTCGATCCCCTCGTTGAGCGGGGTCTGGAGTTTGACCGCGTTGTTCGACACGGTTGCCTGCAGCCAGGGGTGGGTGGGGTCGTCCCGCAGGTAGATGCCCTCCGCCCCCGGGGCGGCGCTCGCGGCGGTCTGGAACGTGTTGTCGTGGACCCGGTACAGCGAAGTGCTGCTCGGCATGAAGGCCGGCTGCCACGGGGATACGGCCAGGCCGGCCCATGCCGCCGAGGCGGTGTTGTACGACACGTCGAAGACGGAGCCCTGAGCGGTCTGGAGGCCGATCCCGGTGTGGACATCGGCGAACTGGTTGGCCGCCGCCGCCGAGCCGCCGATCGTGCCCTTGACCGAGGCGAGGAACCCGTCAACTCCCACGCCGGAGTCCATCGCCGTGAAGGAGCTGGCCCGTACGACGAAGGACCCGCTCAGCGTGTAGTAGTCGAACGGTGTCGAGCTGCGAGGGAGCTCGCCGGCATAGAGGATGCCGTTGACGAGGTTGTACCCGGCGAGGCTCGTCACAGACGTGTCGTGCCGGCCCTCGATGGCCACGCGATCGACGGTGACTTCGGTCGGGTGCATGCCCATGAACCGCAGGGCATCTATCAGGCTCGTGACCGACGAGCCGCCGATCGTCCACGGCGCGGTCGCCTCTCCATCGGTGGCCGTGACGTGGATCGCCAGGTCGGAGACCGCGATCGTGCCGTCTACGAAGATGATGAGGCTTGGCCAGAGGCAGGTGGTGAGGTCGGGCACGCACTCCCCCGCCGAGAGGAAGTCCGGGACGTTGACCGAGAGGGCCGGGAGCGCCTCGACGGTCGTCGTGTCCACACCGGCGCCCTTGAAGGTCCCCTGGAAGTCCCGGGCCACGAGCTGGCGGGTCTTGTAGGTACCGGCCCCGAGCTGGACGGTGCAGCCCGGTCCGTGC